>NZ_JBHYKH010000139.1:563-18388 GCF_042741275.1 Streptomyces sp. NPDC058964 | reverse complement strand
CTCGTCGAGCAGGCCATGGCCACCCTCAAGTCCTGGCGGCTCCTTCGCAAGCTCCGGTGCTCGACCACCCGGATCACCTGCCTCGTCCAGGCCGTACTCACCCTGCATTTGGCCAGCTCAGACCGATGATGGAAAGACCTCAGGGTGTTGACTTCCAACCCATCCCCGTTGTGATTTCGAATTCAACGTACCGGAAATCGGACTCCAGGCCCTGTGGAGGGATGACACTGCCAAGCCATCCCAGAAGGAGTCCCACCGGAATGGAGACCAGACCCGGAACCTGGAACGGGTACCAGTCGAAGTGCGCGCCGGGAAACACGGCGAATGGCGTTCCGGAGATCGCGGGTGAGAAAAACGTGAGGAGCGTGCACGTCACCAGCCCTCCGTAGACGGACCAGTACAGGCCCCTGCGGCTGAAACGGTGCCAGAAGAGGGAGTAGACCAGCACCGGGAAGACGCAGGAGGCGGCAACACTCATGGCGAAGGTCGCCAGGAACTCGGTCGGATACAGAAGTGTCACCGCTGACAACGACACGCCCGCTACGCCGACAACTACGGCGGTCATGCGTACCGCTCGCGTTTCCTCCTGTGACGTTCGCCGGCCCTCACCTCGCGCCTGGACATCGCGGACCAGGGAGACGGCGGCCGCAAAGGTCACACTGGCCACGGTCGTCAGCACGGTGAAGAAGATGACGCACCCCACCACGGTGACGAGACCTGTGCGCGCTGTCGAGCCGGGACCGAGCAGGCCGGAGGCCAGCGACACCAATGACGACTCCCCCGATCGGTCGACTGCCGCGGAGGAACTGCCCGCCACAGCCGCGGCGGAGAAGGCCGTCGCGATCAGCAGGAGAACGAATACGGCGATCAGAACTACGGCGATGCTCATGGACCGCCGGGCCGAACGCCCACTGTGAGAGGCGTTGAGACGCAGCATCAGATGCGGCATCGTGGCGGCGCCGAGGATCACTGCGACATGGGTGCCCACCGTGTTGAGCGGTCCGAAGGTCTCGGTGTAGCGCCAGAGACCTGGCCGCAAGTACCGGTTCGGCGCCACGCTCTTCGCCACCGCGGCCGCGAGCACCTCCCCAGGGTCCCACTCGAACTTCCTGAGGCTGAGCAGCGCGAGCGCCGCGAGAACCAGGAGGACCAGGGGCACCTTCACAATGTGCATGAAGCTGGTCGCCCGCAGACCACCGAGCGAAGCGAAGCATGTCACCAGTCCGCCCATCAGGACGGTGCAGACCACTTCCGTCTCCGTCGTAGGCATTCCGATCAGTACTGCGGTGCTCATGCCTGCGGCCCGCAGCTGGACCATCAGAATGGGGATCGTGATCGCGAGTGTGACCAGGCTGGCGGCAGTACGGGGCCCAGGCCCTGAGACGCGCAAGGAGAAGAGGTCGCCGAGCGTGTAACGACCGGTGTTGCGTATCTTCTGTGCCAGGAGCAGCAGCACACCGAGCGCCAGCAGACTGTCCACCGCGAAGGTGAATCCGTCAAAGCCGACCAGCGCGATCAGCCCGGAGGTCCCCAACAGGGTGAGCGCCGAGATGTGCTCGCCGGCCAGGGCGAAGCCGTTGAAGACAGCGGACAGGGACCGATTGGCCAGGTGAAGGCTTTCCGCGGTCTCCTCCTCCCCGGCAGCGAGCGTGAGAAGCCACAGGAAGGACACTCCGATGAAGGCCAGCAAGGCCACGGTCGTGGGCCCCCTCGCGGCCGAGCCGACCGGGTCGAGCGCGCCCACGCTCAACGTGTCCACCGTCATGTGCATCACCACTCGAACCCGTCGCTCGGACGAGCATCCTGCCGCCCGGCGTCGGCGATGTCAGAGGCCAGCGAATGCTCCAGGGCGTCGCATGAACGCGTACAGCGAACCTCGTAGAGACATGCGGTGGTGACGAACAGACCGATCTGCAGAACACCCCACACCAGGCCCAGGGTGAGCCGCCCCTGGACGGGGATCGAGGGAACGTCCGTGAATGAGGACAGCACGATGCCCGCGGCGAACGGGACGCCGTTGACGGCAAGGAGAGCCCGCTGGGCCTGATGCGCGCGTTCGCGGAGGCTCTCGGCACGTTGCAGCAGTTCGGCTTCGCGCCCGTGCCGGGCGGCGGGTTCGGGGACGGCAGTAGCAATGCGGTGGGAGTACACGGAACCCCTTGAGCGGTGAGGGAAGGGACGGAGCCCGGCGTGGGCTGGTGGCGGTTATCGTGCGGATCGTCCCCGGCTGCTTCGAGGCCGGTCCCGATCGGCCGCCGGGTCGATCTGCATCACCACCGCCTTCGGCTCGGTGAAGAACTCCCGGCTGAACGTGCCTCCCTCGCGCCCGATCCCGGAGTCGCCCACGCCGCCGAAGGGGGCCCGCAGGTCCCGCACGAAGAAGCAGTTCACCCAGACCGTGCCCGCCCGCAGCACCGCCGCGACGCGGTGTGCGCGGTGCAGGTTCTCGGTGAACAGCATCGCGTTGAGGCCGTACGGTGTGTCGTTGGCGAGCTCGATCGCCTCGGCCTCGGTGGCGAACGGGATCACGACGACGACGGGACCGAAGATCTCCTCGCGGGCGTGCCGGGCCGTGTGGTCCATGCCGGTGATGACGGTGGGGCGTATCGTCCAGCCGTCGCCCAGGCCACCGGTGCGGAGCGTGCCGCCCTGTTCGGCGATGGTGTCCACATAGCCGGCGACCTTGGCGTGATGCTCGGCAGAGGCCAGCGGGCCGATCTGGACGGCCGGGTCTCTGGGGTCGCCGACGACCAACGCGTCCGCCGCCGCGGCGAACCGCGTGAGGAACTCGTCGTAGACCTCCCGCTGGACGTACAGCCGGGAGCCGGCCAGGCAGACCTGCCCCGAGTTGGTGAAGACGGCGCGGATCGACCACTCCACGGCGCCTGCCAGGTCGGCGTCGGCGAAGACGATGTTCGCTCCCTTGCCGCCGAGTTCGAGGCTGACCGGGGTGAGGTGGCGGGCACCGGCGGTGGCGATGACGCGGCCGGTGCCGGACTCGCCGGTGAAGGTGATCCGGTCCACGGCGGGGTGCTCGGTGAGTGCCTGGCCGGCGGAGTCGGGGCCGTATCCGTGGAGCACGTTGAACACGCCCGGCGGCATGCCCGCTTCCAGGGCCAGCCGCGCCATGAGCGTGGCCGAGACAGGAGTGTCCTCGGCGGGCTTGAGCACCACGGTGTTGCCCCAGGCGAGGGCCGGTGCGACCTTCCAGGACTCCAGCATCATCGGGAAGTTCCACGGTGCGATCGCCGCGACGACCCCGGCCGGGTCGAAGCGGGTGTACGCGTGGTGGCCGGTGTCCATCGGGTAGCTCTCGGAGGTGGAGAGCCTCGCGTGGTCGGCGAAGAAGCGGAAGTTCGCCGCCGTGCGCGGTACGTCGTTGCCCTGTGACTGGGTGATCGGCTTGCCCATGTCCTGGGTGTCCGCCAGAGCGATGTCCTCGGCATGCTCTTCGATCAGGTCCGCCAGGCGGTGCAGGATCCGGCCGCGCTCGGCCGTGCCCATGCGCGGCCAGTGACCGTGGTCGAAGGCTCGGCGTGCCGCGCTCACCGCGCGGTCGGCGTCGGCGCCGTCGCCGAGGGCGGCCTCCGCCCAGGGCCGGCGGGTGTGGGGGTCGGTGGACGAGAAGGTGGCGCCCGAGAGCGAGGCCGCCTCCTCGCCGTCGATCACATGACCGTAGAAATCCATCAGCGCGCCGCTCCCTCGGTCGTGCTCGCCGTTTCCCGCTCGGCGAGGGTGACGTCACCGGCGGCCCAGTGGGTCTTCGGCAGTTCCCTGACGGCCACGCGGACGCTCTGCTGCGGTACGTCCAGCGCTGTGACCACCGCCCTGGTGATCTCGTGGATCAGCGACCGGATCTCCTCCGGTGCCCGTCCGTGGACCATCGTCACTTCGATCAGCGGCATGTCAGCCTCCCGTCAGGTGGAGAGAACCGAGGTGGGTGAAGTGCACCGCGACGGTGGAACCGGGCGGTACGGGTACGGCGTCGGTCATACCGCCGGTCAGCACGATCCAGCCGGGCTCTATCGCCAGGCCCCGGCGGCCGAGGTCGTTGGCGGCCAGGGCCAGGGCCTCGGCGGGATGGCCCTGCACGGCCGCGCCGGTGGCGCTGTCGGCGACCTGGCCGTCGACCTCGACCAGGCAGGCCTCCATCGCCAGGTCCAGCTTCTCGGGCGGCACACCGACCGGGCCGGTGAGGAAGCGGCCTGAGGAGGCGTTGTCGGCGACCACGTCGGGCAGGGTGAAGCGGAAATCGCGGTAGCGGCTGTCGATCACCTCGATGCCGCCGTGCACCGAGCCGACCGCGGCCAGGGCGGTGGCGGCGGTGACGCCGGGGCCGGCCAGCCTGTTCTTCATCACGAACACGATCTCCGGTTCGGCGCGCGGGTGGATCAGCCGCTGCTGCGGGACGGGCGCTCCGGCCGGCAGCAGCATGCCGTCGGTCAGCCAGGCGGTCAGCGGCGCGGCGACGCCCATCCGCTCCTGCTTGGCACGGGAGGTCAGACCGAGCTTCACGCCGACGATGTGCTCGCCGCGGTCGAGCCGGCGGCGCAGTGTCTCGTCCTGCACCCTGTAGGCGGTGTCCAGGCCGAGTCCGGGCCACTCGTCGGTGATCGGGCCGCGCTCGGTACGGTTGTCCTCGGCCTCCAGCAAGACGGTGGCGGCGCGGGCGATGTCCCAGCTCATCGGCCGGCCCCCGCCTTCTCGCGCTCCTCGGCCAGCCTCAGCGCGATGTCGATGATCATGTCCTCCTGGCCTCCGACGTAGCCGGCCTCGCCGACCTGCTGGAGGATGTCGTGGGCGGGAACGCCGTAGCGTTCCGCGGCCCGTTCGGCGTGCAGCAGGAAGCTGGAGTACACGCCCGCATAGCCCTGCACGATCGAGGAGCGGTCCATCCACGGCAGCCGGGGGATGAACGGCTTGACCACGTCCTGCGCGGCGGCCAGGGCGAGGCCGACGTCCAGGCCGGTGGGGATGCCCAGGCGTTCAAAGGTGGCCGCGAGCACCTCGGTGGGCGCGTTTCCGGCGCCGGCGCCGAGCGCGCACAGGGCGCCGTCGATCTGCCGGGCGCCGCCCTGGTAGGCGAGCACCGAGTTGGCGACGCCGAGGGAGAGGTTCTGGTGGCCGTGGAAGCCGACCTGGGCCTCGTGTCCGATCTCCCCCACGAGGGCCTGGACCCGGGCCTGTGCGCCGCTCAGGACCAGGGCCCCGGCCGAGTCGACGACGTAGACGCACTGGGCGCCGGCGTCGACCATGATCCGTGCCTGCGCGGCGAGTTCTGCCGGGTCGCTGCGGTGCGAGAGCATCAGGAAGCCGACGGTCTCCATCCCGAGCTCGCGCGCGGCGGTGAAGTGCTGGACGGAGGTGTCGGCCTCGGTGCAGTGGGTGGCGATGCGGGCCACACCCGCGCCGGCGGCGTGGGCGCGCTTGAGGTCGGTGACCGTGCCGACGCCGGGCAGCAGCAGTACGGCGATCTTCGCCCGGGCGGCCTCGTCGACGGCGGCCTCGATCAGCTGGATCTCGTCCACCTTGGAGAAGCCGTAGTTGAAGCTGGAGCCGCCGAGGCCGTCGCCGTGGGCCACCTCGATGACCTCGACGCCCGCCTGGTCGAGGGCGTGTACGACGCCGCGCACCTGTTCCTCGGTGAACTGGTGCCGCATGGCGTGCGAGCCGTCCCTGAGAGTGGAGTCGGTGATCCGCAACCTGGGCGGCTGCTGGTCGTGGGCGAGAGTGGTCATGAGGTCACCGCCGTGGTCCGGGCGTCCGCCAGCAGCTCGCCGACGCGAGCGGCCGCGGCCGTCATGATGTCGAGGTTTCCTGCCCAGGGCGGCAGGTAGTCGCCCCGGCCGCGCACTTCGAGGAAGACGGCCACCCGGGCCTGCCCCTTCCATTCGGGGCGCGGGTCGTCGAACTGGGGGTCCGCCCGCAGCGTGTAGCCCGGGACGTACGCGGCCACTTCGTGGGCCATGCGCACTATCGACTCGCTGACGGCGTCCCGGTCGGCGTCCGCCGGGACGGCGCAGAACACGGTGTCGCGCATGATCATCGGTGGGTCGACGGGGTTGAGGATGATGACCGCCTTGCCCTTGCGGGCGCCACCGACCCGCTCGATGGCGCGCGAGGTGGTCTCGGTGAACTCGTCGATGTTCGCGCGGGTTCCGGGGCCGGCCGACCGGGAGGCGATCGACGCGACGATCTCCGCGTACTCGACCGGGACCACGCGGGAGACCGCATGCACGATCGGAATGGTGGCCTGCCCGCCACAGGTGATCATGTTGATGTTGGGGGCGTCCAGGTGCTGCTCCAGGTTCACCGGCGGGCAGACCGGCGGGCCGACGGCCGCCGGGGTCAGGTCGATCGCCTGGATGCCCGCTGCGGCGTAGCGCGGCGCGTTCGCGAGGTGCGCCTTCGCGGAGGTCGCCTCGAACACCAACTGCGGCGGCTCGGCACGGGACAGCAGCCAGTCCACTCCCTCCGTGGACGTCTCCAGACCCAGGTCGCGGGCCCGGGCCAGCCCGTCTGATGCCGGGTCGACGCCGACCATGTAGCGGACCTCGACCGTCGGGCTGTGCAACAGCTTGGCGAGCAGGTCGGTGCCGATGTTGCCGGGTCCGACGATGGCCGCGGTCACCTTGCTCATGAACTCTCCTCGGTGAAGCGTGCCGTGACGCTGCCGATCCCGGCGAAGGCGGCGGTGACGGTGTCCCCCGCGCCGACGGGGACCGAGGCGGTGATGGAGCCCGGCAACACGACGTGACCCGCCTCCAGGACGACACCGCGTGCGCCGACGGTGTTGGCCAGCCAGACCAGTGACGTCAGCGGCGAGCCGAGCACCGCGCCGCTCGCCCCGGTGCCGACCAGGTCGCCGTTGCGGTGCAGCGTGCACCCGGCGAGGCGGAGATCGACGTCCGCCAGCCGGGCCGGGGTGCTGCCCAGCACGACGCCCCCGCAGGAGGCGTTGTCCGCGATGGTGTCGAGGATCCCGATACGCCAGTCACGGATACGTGAGTCGATCACTTCCAGCGCCGGCAGCACGAAGTCCACGGCCGCGACCGCCTCCGCGACCGTGACCCCCGGTCCGGCCAGGGGACGCCTGAGCACGAAGGCGATCTCGGGCTCGACCCGCGGCTGCAGGAACCGGGAGGTCGGCAAGGGAGCGTTCTCCAGCCAGAACATGTCGTCCAGCAGGTGGCCGTAGTCCGGCTGGTCCACGCCCAACTGCCGCTGCATGGCGGGGGACGACAGGCCGACCTTGTGGCCCTTGATGCGAGCACCGCCGGCGACGCGGCGGCTGATCTGCAGCAGCTGGATCTCGTAGGCGTCCGCGAGCGTCAAGCCTTGGTACGTGTCCACGAGCGGCTCGACCGGGACCCGGCTGGCGTGAGCGGCGAGGAGGGCGTCCGCCGCCTCGGCCAGGGGCGCTGCGGTCATGAGGGCCCCCGCTCTGCCTGTCCCGCCGGGGGTGCGGCGACATCCGTCATGACGATCTCCGATCGGGTCGTTGCGGGTCGAGTGCGCTGCCTGCAGCGTCCAGGCAGGCAGCACCTCCAAACTGTGTACACTTTCGACCGGCGAAGTCAATACTTGGTCGACCTATTGACCGGTGGGGAAACTGTATGCAGTCTGTCGGCAAGCCATCATCATCGAGCCGACTTCCACACTTCAGCCCGCCGCTCCCGAAATCATGGCGCGGCAAACAATCGATGCCTGGAGTTCGCATGTCCGTATGGAACCTGGTGACCTGCTGTCCGCAGGCCCCGGGAGCCACGCCGTTCGTCGCCGCCGCCGACACCGAGGGACGGGTACGGCGCCACCCGGCACTGGCGCGGTATCCCGACGTGGGGGCGGCGCTGCAGGACTGGGCGGAGCTGGAGCCGGTCCTGCGCGCCTGGCGGCCCGCCGAGGGTGACCCCGTCGAAGCCGTACGCCTGCTGCCGCCTCTGCCGCGGCCGGGCAAGCTGGTCTTCGCCGGCGCCAACTACCACGACCACCTGCGGGAGATGGGCGTCGGAAAGGTGCCGGACGGCATGGAGCCGTACTTCTTCTTGCTCCCGCCCACGGCGATCGCCGGACCTGAAGCGGCGGTTTTCATCCCCGGCGCCCCTGAGGCCCGCGTGGACTGGGAGGCCGAACTCGGCGTGGTGATCGGACGACGGGCCCGCCGGGTGCCGGTGGAGCGGGCGCTGGAGGCGGTCGCGGGCTACACCATCGTCAACGACATCTCGGCGCGCGGCATGCACGCTCGGCCGAACCCGTTGGCGCCCCCGTTCGCCTACGACTGGCTCGCTTCCAAGGGGCGCGACACCTTCACACCGATCGGTCCCGGCGTGACGCCGTCCTGGTTCGTCCCCGATCCGCAGGCGCTGCCCATCCGGCTGTGGCGCAACGACGTGCTGGAACAGGACGGGAACACCGAGAACATGATCTTCACCGTGGCGCGGCTCGTCTCGGCCGCCAGCATGCTGATGACCCTGGAGCCGGGCGATCTGATCGCCACCGGTACCCCGGCCGGCGTCGGCGCCGCCAAGGGCGTCGCGCTCAGGGACGGCGACCGGCTGCGCATCCGGATCGAACCGATCGGCGTGCTCCGCAACGACGTACGGCTGGCCGAGCCCCCTCACGCCTTCGCGCACACGAGCACCACGGAGCAGAAATGACCCCCACCGCGGACTCGAGCCGCACGGCCGACACAGCCGATCTCGCGCCGCTGTTCACGCCGCTGCGCCTCGGCGGGCGTACGGCCCGCAACCGAATCGTGCAGGCACCGATGTCCGTCGGCTACGCCAACCCGGACGGCACCGTGGCCGACCGCGAGGTCGAGCACTACGCCCGCCGCGCCCGGGGCGGCGCCGGCGTGGTGATCACGGAGAACTTCGCGATCAGTGTCGCGGGCCGGCAGATGCCGCTGCAGACGCTGGTGAGCGACGAGGAGCAGCTGCCCGGGCTGAAGCGGCTGGCCTCCGAGATCCGCGTGCACGGTGCCCTGGCGATCGCGCAGATCGTGCACGCCGGCCGGTACGCGGGGCCCTGGGAGGAGTACGAGCGCCGCCCCCGCCTCGCCGCGTCCGCGATCCCCTTCGAGCTCACGCCGGGCCGGGTGGTCACCCCGCAGGAGATCACCCCGGAGGAGATCGAGGAGACCATCGACGCCTTCGTCCGGGCCGCCGACCGGTGCAGACGCGCCGGGTTCGACGGTGTGGACATCCACATGGCGCAGGGTTTCCTGCTGTCCGGATTCCTCTCTCCCCGTACCAACCGGCGCACCGACCAGTGGGGCGGCGACTTCGAAGGGCGCACCCGGCTCCCACTGGAGGTGGTGCGCTGGGTCACCGCGGGCACAGGTGCGGACTTCGCGGTCGGCGTGCACCTGCTCAGCGACGAGCGCGTGGAGGGCGGCTGGAGCCTTGCGGACGCCGTGCGGCTCGCTCCCCTGCTCCAGGACGCGGGCGCCGCCTTCCTGTTCGCGGTCCCGGCCACGTTCGAGACCATGCGCCTGCCCCACAACGCGGACGTACTCGGCGAGCCGGGCTACTCGCTCCGCGACACGGAAGCGCTGCAACGCGCGGTGCGGATCCCCGTGGTGGCCAACGGCGGCCTGGGCGACCCCAGGATGGCGGCGCGGGTTCTCCGGTCCGGGCAGGCGCAGGCGGTGGGCCTGGCCCGGCCGCTCTTCGCGGATCCCGACTGGCCGCGCAAGGTGCAGGCCGGCGCCGTCGACACCCTGCGCACCTGTCGCTGCGAGACATCGCTGTGCCTGCGCACGCAGCTGACCGGTTCGCTCTGCGAACGCTGGCCGGACAGCGTGCGGGCGCGCGGCTACCTCGGCTACGACGAAGGGACCACCCCGTGATCACACTGACAGACATCGCCTACGTGCGCTCGGGCGTCGAGGACCTGGAAGGCGCCGTCCGGTTCGCCAGTGACATCGTCGGCCTTGAAGTGCTCGACTTCGACGAGCCCGGAGTGGCGCACCTGCGCGCCGATCCCCGGGGCCACTGCCTCACCTTCGTCCAGGGGCGCTCCGGCGTCATCTCCTCCGGCTTCACCGTCGCCGGGCGCGAGGCCCTGGCCGCCGCGGAGAGCGAACTGGAGAAGCAGGGCCTCCGGGTCGAACGCGGCGATCGGGCGGGGGCACGCTCTCGCGGGGTGTCCGATTACATCGGCTTCGACGATCCCTTCGGCAACCGCATAGAACTGGCCGCGGCGCAGTACCGTTCCGCCGAGCCGGTACGGCCGGCCCGCGACTCCGGGATCACCGAGTTCGGACACCTGTGCCTGGACGCACCCGATGTGCACGCGGCCCACCGGTTCTGGTCCACGACGTTCAACGCGCGCGTGTCGGACTGGGTCGGCGACCGCGCATGTCTGATGCGCATCGACCCCGTCCATCACAAACTCGCCGTGTTCCAGGGCGCGGAAGCCGGCCTCTGTCACATCAACTTCCAGGTCGACTCCCTCGACACGCTGATGCGCAACTGGCACTTCCTGACCGACCGGGGCGTGGAGATCGTCATGGGACCGGGACGGCACCCCACCTCCGGCTCGGTTTTCCTCTACTTCCGCGGCCCCGAGAATCTCACCTACGAATACGCCGTCGGCGGGCAGCCCATCGAGGACGACACGGCGTGGATCCCGCGCGTATTCGACCCCGGGCAGCCCTCGTCGCTCGACATGTGGCGCGGGCCGGTGGCGCCCACGACCCGGCAGCGTCAGCTGCCCCATGCGGTGCGCACAGCGGCCTCGTGACCGCGCGGCCCGCGGACAACCCGCACCCAGGCCGACAGTAGCGCCTGCCCCACAGACCACCCTCACCAGGCCGGCAGCACCGCCGTGCCTGCAGACACCCGCACCAGGCCGGCAGCACCGCCGTGCCTGCAGACACCCGCACCAGGCCGGCAGCACCGCCGGCCGGAGGAGAAAAGATGATCTTCGTGACTCACGTCGTGCCCGTCAACGAGCCCGGCGAGCCCCGACTGGACCGCGCCGCCGTGTGGGAGGGACTGGTACTCAAGGCCAACAACGCCCTGCCGTTCGTTCCCTCGATGAGCCACTGCACCGTCGTCGAGCGCCACGGCGACACCTCCTTCGACCGCGACATCCGCTACCGGGGCGTGGACTTCCGTGAGCGGATCACGCTCGAAGAGCCGCATCGCGTGGTGTTCACCCGGCTGTCGGGCCCGGTGCTCGGCACCATCGCCAACGAGATCGAGGGCGAGGGCGACGACCTGCGACTGCGCTTCACCTTCGCCCTGGTCCAAGCCGGCGTCCCCGGCGGCTCCGAGGCCGAGGCGACAAGCGCCGCGACGATGACCGGTGACTACCTCCAGGCCCTCACCGCGACCCGCGACGCCATGCGCCGCCGCTCCGCGACCGACGCCGCCTGACCTGAGGCGTGCGGCGGAACCACCGACACGGACGAAAGGAACACAGATGCCCGACATGCCCGACTGGATCGGCTGGACCGACTCCTTCTACGCCGACATCGACGCACAGCTGATCGAGCGCGTCCTCGACCGCTTCGCCCCGGACGGGGAGATGGTGTTCGGCAACAACCCGCCCGCAGTCGGGCATGTCGCGATACGTGAAGTGCTGGACAACCTGCGCGCGGCACTCTCCGCGATACGGCACGAGTGGCGCAACTGCTGGCAGGCGGACGACCGGGGAACCGTGCTGTTCGAAGCCCGCGTCCACTACACCACGCGCGGCGGCACCGAGCTGACGCTCCCCTGCGTCACGGTCATCGCGCGCGCCCCGTCGGGTGCGGTCACCTCGCTGCGGATCCACCTCGACCCCGCTCCGCTGTTCGCGGCACTCACCGAGGAGTCGGCCGCCGCGCCGCCCGAGGACGCCGACGGGCTCGCGGCATGAGCGGGCGGACGGCGGCCGCGCCGTCCGTCGGCACCCTGCCCGCGGAGGTGGCCGATGCGGCACGCACCCTCGCCGCACTGGGCCTGGTCTCGGCGTTCGGGCATGTGTCGGCACGGCACGGCGACCGCATGCTGATCACACCCCCGATCGATCTCGCCGAGGCCACCGCCGACACTCTCCAGGACATCCCGCTGGACTCGACGGCGTTGCCCCCGCACGCGCCGGGCGAGGCGTGGGCGCACCTGGCCGTCTACCGGGCACGACCCGACGTACGTGCCGTCGCCCGCGCCACCCCGGAATCGGCTTTCGCAGCCGGTGCGGTGGCTTCCGGCACCATCCCGCCCCTGCACGGACAGGGCGCCCTGCTCGGCGATGCCGTACCCGTCCACGACGACGCACGGCTCATGCGCTCGGCCGGCATCGCCGAGGGCGCCGCCCGCGCGCTGGGCCACGCCGACGCAGTCGTCCTGCGCGGCAACGGCGCCCTCGCCACCGGCGGCACCCCCGGCCACGCGGTAGCCCGCATGTGGCTGCTCGAGACCACCTGCCGACTGCACCTCGCGGCCCGACAGGCCGGAGCGGTCCATGCCCTCGCAAGCGAAGAGATCACGTCCTGGCGGGCTGCCGGCCCGCCCCTGCTCGACCGGCTCTGGGCACACCTGCGAAGTCCCGGCGGTTCGCCACCACGGTGACCGACGAGATCCTCCGTGACCCACGACCGACAAAGGAAAGCACCATGCGCATCAGCGGACTTCTCCACTACGGCCTCGAACTGCCCGACCTGACTCAGGGCAGGGACTTCTACACCGACTTCGGACTGGCCGTCGACGAACGCGACAACAGGCTGGTCGTCCGCTGCGACGGCCGCGCCCAGGACCAGACGCTGCTCGTCGAGGGACGCGACAAGCGTCTGCACCACGTCGCCTTCGCGGCGCCGGACGGTTCCCTGCCCGAGCTGCAGCGTCACCTCGAGTCTCTCGGCATCCCACTGCAGGACACCCCGGCCGGCGGCCCTGAAGGCGGCCTGTGGTTCAGCGACCCCGACGGCAACGCGGTCAACGTGCGGGAACAGGAACTCGCCGCGCCGCGCCCGGTGGAACCCGTCAAGCAGAACGTGGCCGGTGACTACCGGCGAGTTGACGAGCCCGTCTGGCTCAAGGCGGACACGGTGCCGCGCCCCCGTCGGCTCGGTCACATGCTGATCTTCTCCTCGGACGTGAACCGCTCGCAGGACTTCTACGAGCGCGCCCTCGGCCTGAGAGTGTCCGACCGGATCACTGGCAAGGTCGTCTTCATGAACCCCGGCCCCGGCGACCACCACGTCTTCGGCTTCATCCAGAGCAGCCACCCCGGCCTGCACCACTCCAGCTGGGAGGTCTCGGGCCTCGACGAACTGGCGATGGGCGCCCGCGTCATGGCGGACAAGGGCCACAGCGTCGGCTGGGGCCTGGGCCGGCACACCCTGGGCTCCAACCTGTTCCACTATGTCCGGGACCCCTGGGGCAGTTGGATCGAGTACTTCTCCGACATCGACCAGATCACCGAGGACTGGAAAGGGCAGGACTGGGACGTCCCGCCCGCGGTGTGGTGCCCCCTGATGCCGGAGCAGTTCTTGCAGAACGTCGAGCCGAAGCCGTAGTCGACAGGGGTGTGCGGGGCCTCGGTTTCTTCCACGGGGCCCCGCACATCTGTCACCGAAGACCGCGTGCGGGTCGGCTGCGACCCCAGGGCGACGGACCGGCACTGACCAGGGCCATCGCCCTGGGCACGGCCTCCGGCTCGTAGTCCGGTGCCTGCTCCGCGAGCACCCTCAGCGCAGTCCGCTCCAGGTGATGAGCCAGTCTGGACACCGCGGCATCACGGTCGCCGGCCGTCACCGCATCCAGGATCGCGGGATGCTCGGTGTCGCCCGCTTCGGACCAGCTTTCGGGGTCGAGCCGCTGGGTGATACGGATGTAACGCACGCTGCGGTCGGCCAGGGCCTCCAGTTGGCGCCGCAGCGGCTCACCCGCCCCGGCGGTGAGAAGGCGGTGGTATTCACGGTGTGCGGCGAACCAGACCTCGCCGTCCTTCGCGCGGGCGGCGCGGCGCATCGCCGTCAGCTGCGCCTTGGCCTCTCGTTCCGCCCGGGTGCCGAAGCCGTCCAGTGTCATGGTCAGGGCCAGGCACTCCAGCGTGATGCGCATCGCGTAGTCGGCGTCCAGCGCACTCGGATCGAGGCTCGCCACCCGCATCCTCTGGTTGGGTTCGGCCTCGACGAACCCCTCTTCCTGAAGCATGCGCAACGCCTCCCGCACCGGGGTGCGGCTCACCCCAAGCTGGCGTCCGAGCGCCACCTGCGACAGCACGGTGCCCGGCGCCAGCCGACCGTCGAGGATGCACTCCCGCAGCAGGGCGTGCAGCGGTCCGACCGACTGGCGGATGCCGGTCAGGTTCAGCGGCTCGATGCCGTCGATGACGATGATCGGTTGAGGCATGCCCTCCAGTATGGCGTATCTGCATACACATTCAGCTGCGGCCGGGTTATTTCGCGACCGGTTCCTCGGGCAGGTACGGCGGCCGGGCACTGCCCGAAGGACACGGCCTCCGGTTGGCCGCACGGCCAGTGCTGCCGGGGAGGTTCCGCAGTGGCTCGGCGGGTTCCCACAGCGGCGCACGGCGCCCCAGAGGCAGGGGGAGAATGCCACGCTGTACCACCGGTCGCGGCCACCAGGACGGTTCGCCACCGAGGGGGTCGTTGCCGATCACGTCGAAGAGCGAGGACGTCGGGTCAGGTGACTTCCGCCGTGACCGCGAACGCGACCATCGCCTTCAGTCGAGCTCCTGTTCGGTGGACGACCAGCCGGTGGCGGGGATCGGGGGCGACGTCATGGAGGACTTACGAACCGACCGGACCCTCGGAACGTTGGCAGCAAAGTGAGAAGTGTGACGGAGTGACGAACGGGACGATCCTTCCGTCACGCTCACCGGTCCGGGCATGGACGAGCTCGGCCACGATCCGGGCGGTTGAGGTGATGTCGGCACCCGCCCTGCCCATACGACGGAGGGCGAAGTCTTCCCCGGACTTCGGCGGGGAGCCGCCCGCGTCGGCGACGACCTGGACCTCGTACCCCAGGCACAGTGCCGTCAGTGTGAGATGGACGGTGCAGACCTCGTTGCCGACGCCCGCGATGATCAGCTTCCTCCGCCCGGTCTCCCCCACGACGGAGGCGAAGTCCCCTTCGTCCATGACATGGACGGCACGCTGACGCTTGATGGGCGACCCGAACCTGCCGGGGGCGGCCTCCTCCGGTGCGGCCGGCCGCGGGCCCAGGGCGTTCGCGTCGATGGAGGAGGCGAAGAGCAAGGGGATGCCATTGCCCTTGGCGGTCTTGGCGAGAGCCAAGGCGTTGGCCTCCATCCGGTCGAAGGGGATGGAACGGGCCCACCCCACGGCGCCCACCTGGTGGTCGATGAGCAGCATCGCCGTGTCGTCGGCAGTGAAAGACGGTGCGGACACGAGGGGGACCTCTCTTCCGGGCCGGTCAGAGGACCGGCCCGCAGTTATTTGGCTGACCAATTATCGCACATTCAGGGTCCATGGATCGGCCACGATCACACCCCGGAAGCCCATTGCGCGAAGACGATCCCGACCGGCTGCCCGACGGGCAGATCGAGAGCGGTCGTGGCCCTCACAGGCGTCGCGGGCGGACCTGACGACGCCGACCCGAGGGCGAACATCACCCGTCGGCGCGCGGGGCGAACAGGGGCCACATGGAACAAGCCAGCAGTCGGGCCGAACTTGGGTGGCGGCGAAGCCCGGACCGCCCGAGAGTGCGGCATATCGGCCGGTCCCCCCGACCCCGGACCGACAGGAGCGCCGAACAGCACCGGCGGGGTCTCGACCCACTCCGCGGGTCGGGCCGTGCGGCACACCACACCATTGGTCGACCAATCGGAAGGGGATGAAATAATGTGTCGACCAACGACTCGCCCGCCCTCCATGGAGGAACATCCACCATGCCGCCAGCGTCCGAATCGATCCGGAGCAAGGACGACGCGGTACCGACCGTCGCCGACGCCCCGATGAGCGAGGCGCTCTTCCGCGCTGCCCGTGTGCACCGGATCATGGCGGCCAACCTGCTGCGTGATACGGGCCTGTACCCTGGGCAGGAAGTGCTGATGATGCAGCTCTGGGCGCAGGGTGAACAGCGCCAGGCCGATCTGATCAAGACGCTGGCTCTGGATCCCTCCACCGTCACCAAAATGCTGCAGCGCCTCGAGCAGTCCGGATTCGTCACCCGCAGCCCCTCTCCGCACGACCGGCGGGCAGCCGTGGTGAAGCCCACGCGGGCCGGCCTGGCCCTGCGAGACCGGGTCCAACAGGCTTGGCGGGACCTGGAGGCGATCACGGCCGCGGGGTTCACGCAGGAGGAGTACGAGCAGGCGATGCGCGTCCTGACCCGGATCGAGACCAATCTCAACCGCACGCCGTCCGCGGACGGTGAGCCCTCGGCTTCGTCGTGACCGCCGCGCGGCCGGTCGCCCGAGCCGCTCAGGCGGATCACCTGTCCGGCGTGCGGTTTCGGCGGCACTCTTCATCGCTCACGGCCGCGGACCCATCCCCGTGAGAGGGGCGGACCGGGGCACGGGCATCAGCAACCGGCTCCGTCGCCAGCGTGGCCGGCCGACGGCCTGCTGGGGCCGGGCCTGTCGCCCCGTCAGTTCGGCGGCAGCACGATCTCACGCTTGAGGATCTTTCCGGTGGCTCCCTTGGGGAGGGCATCGACGATCCGGACCACGCGAGGGTACTTGTAGGCGGCGACGCGGGACTTGACGAACTCGCGGAGTTCACCGGCCGCTGCCCCGCTGCCGGGCTTGAGGGTGACTACGGCGGCGACCTCGTCACCGTGTACGGCGTGCGGAACGGCGATGACGGCAGCCTCGGCCACGGCCGGGTGCTCGTAGAGAACCTCCTCGACCTCCCGCGGGTAGACGTTGAATCCGCCGCGAATGATGAGGTCCTTCTTCCGGTCCACGATCCGGAAACACCCGTCGCGGTCGCGCACGCCGATGTCGCCGGTGCGGAGCCAGCCGTCCGGGACGGCCTCGGCGGTGGCCTGGGGGTTGCGCCAGTAGCCCTTCATGACGTTGTGCCCGCGGATGACGATCTCGCCGGGGGTGCCGTCGGGCACCTCGGCGCCGTCCGGGTCGAGCACCCGCATCTCGACACCGTCGACCGGGGTACCGATGGAGCCGGGGCGACGGGGGCGGTCGGGGTGGTTGAAGCAGGCGACCGGGGATGTCTCGGACAGGCCGTAGCCTTCGAGGATCACGCAGTCGAAGGCCGTTTCGAAGGCGTGCAGGATCTCCACCGGGAGTGAGGCTCCGCCGGAGACGCACACCCGCAGTGAGGCGGTGTCCGCTTGGCTCGCCGCGGCGAGCAGGGCGCCGTACATCGTCGGGACGCCGAGGAACGCGGTGACCCGGTCCCGTTCGATGATCTCCAGGGCCCTGGCCGCGTCGAAGCGGGGCAGCAGGGTCAGGCAGGCACCGGCGGCGACAGCACAGTTGAGGCCGACGACCTGGCCGAAGGCGTGGAAGAGCGGCAGGCCGCCGAAGACAACGTCCTGTGCGGTGAGTTGAAGGAGTGTGGTGCCGGTGACCGCGGTGTTTCGCGCCAGGTTGTCGTGGGTGAGCTCGGCACCCTTGGGCCGGCCCGTCGTGCCGGAGGTGTAGAGGATCACCGCCGTGTCGGAGGGCTTCCGGGAGGCCACCTCCCACACCGGGTCGTGGGACACCACCAGCTCTTCGAACCCGTCTGGGGGGGCGGCGACCGGGGGCCGGGGCGGGGCGGGGGGGCCCCCCCACTTGGGGGGGGGGCCCCCGCGACTCGTTCCGCAGCTGGCGGTTGCGCCGGATGATCATGTACTCGAGCTCGGACGTCATCTCCGGCGCCGTGTGGTGACGGCGGACGT
>NZ_JBHYKH010000139.1:0-553 GCF_042741275.1 Streptomyces sp. NPDC058964 | reverse complement strand
CCGGGGGGTGCCCCCCCCCACCCCCATTCACCCCCCGGCGGGCCGCCGGGCCGCGGGCCGCGGCCCCCCCGGCCTGGGCCCCCTGAAGCGCGTGCTGGGCCTGATGCGGGGCGAAGAGGAGCGAGGCGGCGGAGTCGTCCAGGTGGTACTCCACCTCGCGCGCCTTCAGCAGCGGGTTCATCGGCACCACGACAGCCCCGACGCGCAGGATTGCGTAGTACAGGACGGCGAAGGCGGGCACGTTCGGCAGCATCAGACCGACTCGGTCGCCCGGCTTCACCCCGGCAGCGAGCAGGAGGGACGCGGCCCGGGCGCTCGCCTCGTCGAGCTCGGCGTACGTGAGAGTGGCGCCGTCGAGCCGGACGGCCGTACGGTCGGGATGGCGCGCCGCCGAGTCCACCAGGATCGCGGCGAGGTTGGCGTGCGCTGTGGAAGGCATGTGCATGGCTCCTTCGGCGGTGGGGCGCCCCCGGGCAGCCGCCGCCGCACCCCCCGCAATAACACAATACGCTGTTGCTCGGGGCGACTAGCCCGCACTCAATCACCACCGCAC
>NZ_JBHYKH010000138.1:0-18411 GCF_042741275.1 Streptomyces sp. NPDC058964 | reverse complement strand
TGTTTTATAATCACACCACCGCTGACGGGGAACACGCCAACGCTAAAGAACAGGGATACTTAAGCGCCCCTATAACCTTAAGCGACAGGACGACGACCGGGATCGTGGCGTACGAGGGCAGTTCATGGAACGCGGACAAGGGGGCCGGACCCGCCGCCTACGTCGTGAACGACACCACACCGGTTCCCGACGGCAGCCAGAAGCTGACCACCACCGTCAAGGCGGGGACCCTGTCCATGTCCCAGGCCGGGGACGCCGTCTCGCTCTCGGCGGTCGACTTCGGCAAGGGCGGTGCCTCCACGGGCTCCCTGCAGACGGTGACCGTCAAGGACTTCCGCGGCGGGCCCGCGGGCTGGTCCCTGACCGGAAAGGTCACCGACTTCACCGGTCCCGGCGCCAAGATCGATGCCGGGAAGCTGAGCTGGACGCCCGCCTGCGCGACCAAGGCCGGCAGCCCGAGCACCTGCAAGGCCGGTTCGGCGGGCACGGTGGGCGGTTCGGGAGCGACTCTGGCGTCGACGCCCGACTCCACGCTCACCGGCGGCGAGTTCACCGTCGACGCCGGACTCTCCCTGGACGTACCGGCGTTCACGCCTCCGGGCTCGTACTCCGGCGTCCTGACCCTCACGCTCACCTGATCCGCCCTCTCTCGGTGGCCGGGCGCCCCTTCGCACCGGGGCCGCACCCGCCCGACCGCCGAACCGACTCCGTCCGTGGGGGGTCCGCACCCATGCGCAAGCCGTACGTCCTCCTCCTGAGCCTGCTCGGCCTGTTCTCGGGCCTGCTCTGCGGGCTGACGACCGCGCCCGCGTACGCCGCCGACAACGGCAGCTGGTCCGTCTACCCCGTCTCCTCCCGCGTCGCCGCGCGGCCCTACTTCTACCTCTCCGCCGATCCCGGGCAGACGATCACGGACAAGGTGGTCGTGGCCAACAAGACCGCGAAGCCGCTCACCTTCCGGCTCTACGCGGCCGACGCCTACAACACCGCCCGCGACGGGGGCTTCGCCGTGCGGACCCCGAAGGAACGGATGCGGGGCGTCGGCGCGTGGGCGAGGCCCGCCCGGTCCCGGGTCACCGTTCCAGGGCACAAGAAGGTCACCGTGCCCTTCACGCTGCGCGTCCCGCGGGATGCCGAACCCGGCGACCACCCGGGGGCGATCGTGGCGCTCGACGAACGGATCGAGGCCGGCAGCGGATCACTCGCGCTCGGCGTGCAGCGGGCCGTCGGCGCCCGTGTCCACCTGCGGGTGAGCGGACCCGTGCTGCCCGCGATCTCCATCGAGAACATGCACGTCACCCACCACCAGCCGCTGGTCCCCGGCCTCGGCGACAGCGGCGCGACGATCTCCTACAGCCTGCACAACACGGGCAACGTCACCCTCGACCCGAAGGTGGAGCTGCGCGCACGAGGGCTGTTCGGCCGCACGCTCCTGGCCCGTGACCTGACCCGGATCCCCTCCGAGCTGCTGCCGGGCCAGCGGGTCCGGCTCACCGAGCCCTGGCGGGACGCGCCCCAGCTCGACTGGGGGGACATCACGCTGACGGCGAGCGCCACCGGCACCCGGGAGTCGGCGAGCGCGTCGTTCCTCGCGCTGCCGTGGCTGGTGGTGGCGCTGGCGTTCGCCGCGGGAGCCGTCGGCGGGGCGCTGCTGGTCAGAGCGCGTCGGGGCCGCGCTCGCCCGTCCGTACCCGTACCACCGTCTCGACGGGCACGGCCCACACCTTCCCGTCCCCGATCTTCCCCGTCTGCGCGGCCCTGACGATCGCGTCGATGACCGGGTCGGCGTCCGCGTCCTCGACGACGACCTCGATGCGGACCTTGGGCACCAGGTCGACCCGGTACTCGGCGCCGCGGTACACCTCGGTGTGGCCGCGCTGGCGGCCGTACCCGCTCGCCTCGGTCACGGTCAGGCCCTGCACGCCGAGCTCCTGGAGGGCGGTCTTGACCTCGTCGAGGCGGTACGGCTTGATGATCGCGGTGATGAGCTTCATGCCTGGGACTTGACCTTCTGGGGGGTGGGGACGACGGAGTGGGCGACGGGGGCTCCGTGGCCCAGGACCCCGTGATCGTAAGCCGTCTCGGCGTGCACCGTAAGGTCCAGGCCGGTGTGCTCCTGCTCCTCGCTCGCGCGGAAGCCGGTGGTCCTGTCGATCGCCTTGCCGATGGCGTACGTCATGCCGAAGGCGTACACCGCGACGACCGCCACGGCCACCAGCTGCCTGCCGAGCTGGGCGAGCCCGCCGCCGTAGAAGAGGCCCTCCGCGCCACCGGTCATCGCCTTTTCCGCGAAGGCGCCGATGAGGAGGGTGCCGACGATGCCGCCGACCAGGTGGACGCCGACGACGTCGAGCGAGTCGTCGTAGTTCAGCCTGAACTTCCAGCTGACCGCGTAGGAGCAGAGGGCACCGGCGGCGAGGCCGACGACCAGGGCGCCGAGCAGGGAGACGGAGCCGCAGGAGGGGGTGATGGCGACCAGGCCGGCCACGGCACCGGAGGCCGCGCCGAGCGTGGTGGGGTGCCCGTCGCGCTTCTGCTCGACGAAGAGCCAGCCGAGCAGTCCGGTGCAGCCGGCGGCGAGGGTGTTCAGGAAGACGGCGGCCGCCAGGCCGTTGGCGCCCATCGCGGAGCCCGCGTTGAAGCCGAACCAGCCGAACCAGAGCAGTCCGGCGCCGAGGATCACCATCGGGAGGTTGTGCGGCCGCATGGCGTCCTTCTTGAACCCGAGCCGCGGACCGAGGACGAGGCACAGCGCCAGCCCGGAGGCGCCGGAGGTGATCTCGACGGGCAGGCCGCCGGCGAAGTCCAGAGCGCCGAGATGCCGGAGGATCCAGCCACCGGGGCCCCAGACCCAGTGGGAGACCGGAACGTATACGAGGAGCGTCCAGACCGGCACGAACACCAGCCAGGCACCGAATTTCGCCCGGTCGGCGATCGCGCCGCTGACCAGGGCCGCCGTGACGATCGCGAAGGTGAGCTGGAAGGTGGCGAACAGGAGGGTGGGGACCGTGCCCTGGACGCTGCCGGGACCGATGCCGCTCATTCCGGCGTGGTCGAGCCCGCCGAGGAGACCGGCGCCGATGTCGTCGCCGAAGGCGAGGGAGTAGCCGGCCGCCAGCCACACCACCGTCACCAGAGCGATCGACACGAAGCTCATCATCAGCATGTTGAGGACGCTCTTCGTGCGGACCATGCCGCCGTAGAACAGGGCCAGGCCCGGCGTCATCAGCAGGACCAGGGCGGTGGCGGCGAGCAGCCAGGCGGTGTCACCGGTGTCTGCGTGCTCTGCGGCGAGGGTCACGGTCGTCTCCAGCGGTGTGGGGGCTCGTCAGAGATTCACGGGTGCGCGTTTCCGGTTGCGTACAGGTGTGTTTCCGTGACGTTTCGTTGCGTGGGGGTTTCCGGAAGCTCACGGTGCGGCGCCGCTCGGGCGATCAGGGACAATGGGCGGCATGAGCGTTCGCACCCAGTCATCCGAGCAGTCGGCCGAGGCCGTCCACCGCGCCGGCTTCGCCTGCTTCGTGGGCCGGCCCAACGCGGGCAAGTCCACCCTCACGAACGCTCTGGTCGGGAAGAAGGTGGCGATCACCGCGAACCAGCCGCAGACGACGCGGCACACGGTACGCGGCATCGTGCACCGGCCCGACGCCCAGCTGATCCTGGTGGACACCCCCGGTCTGCACAAGCCGCGCACACTGCTCGGCGAGCGCCTCAACGACGTGGTCCGCACCACTTGGGCCGAGGTCGACGTGATCGGCTTCTGCCTTCCGGCGAACGAGAAGATCGGCCCCGGTGACCGCTTCATCGCCAAGGAGCTGGCCGGGATCCGGAAGACCCCGAAGGTCGCCATCGTCACCAAGACCGACCTGGTGGACTCCAAGGCCCTCGCCGAGCAGCTGATCGCGATCGACCAGCTCGGCAAGGAGCTGGGCTTCGAGTGGGCGGAGATCGTCCCGGTGTCGGCGGTCGGCGACAAGCAGGTGGGCCTGCTGGCCGACCTGCTCGTCCCGCTGCTGCCGGAGGGCCCGGCGCTCTACCCAGAGGGTGACCTCACGGACGAGCCCGAGCAGGTCATGATCGCGGAACTGATCCGCGAGGCCGCCCTGGAGGGCGTGCGCGACGAGCTGCCGCACTCCATCGCGGTCGTCGTGGAGGAGATGCTCCCGCGCGAGGACCGCCCGGCGGACCGTCCCCTCCTCGACATCCACGCCAACCTCTACATCGAGCGCCCCAGCCAGAAGGGCATCATCATCGGCCCGAAGGGCAAGCGACTGAAGGAGGTCGGTGTGAAGTCCCGCAAGCACATCGAGGCCCTCCTCGGGACTCCCGTCTTCCTGGACCTCCATGTGAAGGTGGCGAAGGACTGGCAGCGGGACCCCAAGCAGCTGCGCCGGCTGGGCTTCTAGGCCCTGTCGTCACCTCCCCGTCGTCCGCCCGGAGAGCGGGCCCGGCGGCTTCATGGGGCCCCTGCCCGAGCGAGGCCGAGAGCTCGGGGGAGCGTGCTCCCGGCGTGCCGGACCTCGGCCCTCGTACTGGACGCACCGGTGTGACCGGGCGCCCGCCGGAAAGTACCTAGTCGACCCCCCGTATCCGGCCCACCAGCCCCGCTCCCGCCAGTCCGACCAGCGCCGCCACCAGGTACAGCACCCGGTAGCCGCCGAGGTGGTTCACGATCGGCGCGGCCAGGGCGGGGGCCGCGACCTGGGGGAGGGCGTTGGCCACGTTGATGACGCCGAGGTCCTTGCCCCGGTCCAGCGCCTTCGGCAGGACGTCCGTCATCAGCGCGAAGTCGACCGAGGTGAACACGCCGAAGCCGATGCCGAGGACCGCCGCCGCCACGACGGCGCCCGGCCAGGTCTGCCACGCGGCGAGGGCCGCCGTCGCCACCGCCATCAGCGCGCCCGACCAGAGTACGAACGGCTTGCGCCGGCCCACCCGGTCCGACCAGATTCCGCCGACCACGACCGTGCCCAGCAGGGTCAGGCCGTTCACCGCCGTCAGGATCAGCACGCCCTCGTCGGGGTCGTGGTAGTCGATGCGGTCCCGCAGGTAGTAGAGGAGATAGAGCAGGACCAGGGAGTTGCTCAGATTGATCAGGAAGCGGGTCAGCCACGCCCAGCCGAGGTCGGGGTGGCGGCGCGGGCTCAGCCAGAAACCCGCGAGGAAGCCCCGCCGGTCCCAGGGCGGCCGGTCCTCGTCCGCGAGCCGCAGGTCCTCGTAGCGCAGCACGTACGGCAGCACACCCACCGCCGTGAACACCGCGCACGCGGCGTACCCGGCCCCGATCCCGCCCGCCGCCGTCGCCAGTCCCGTCCCGCCGACCACGCCGAGGATCTGCGCCGCCCCCAGCCAGCCGCCCACCGAGCCCCGCTGGAGCCTGGGCACGCGGTCCGGCACCGCCGCCGTGACCGCCGCGAAGGCCGCGTTGAGCGTCAGCTGGACCAGGCACCAGCCCAGCGCCATCGTCCACACCCCGCCCGCGCCAGCGAGCAGCAGCAGTGACAGCGCGCCGCCCGCCGCACCGGCCACGATCCACGGTGTGCGGCGGCCCCGGCGGGCCGTCGTCCGGTCGGACAGCGCGCCGAAGAACGGGTTGGCGACCAGGGACACGAACGCGCCCGCGCCCGTGACCCAGGCCAGCATGGTCTCCTTGGACATGCCGGAGCCGGGCGCGAAGTCCTTGGCCTGGGAGGCGAGCAGTATCTGCAGCGGGCCGAACCAGCCCACCCATATGGCCCCGTTGGCCAGCGAGAGCGTCGCGGTCCAGCCCCGGCCGACCCGTTCGACGGGCTCGGCCAGGGCGGCCGGTGGCCGGGCCGTCGTCATCCACCCGCCCCCGGTCCCTGCGCCCGCAGCAGCTGCTGGAACCAGCGGTACGACGCCTTCGGGGTGCGCTCCAGCGTCCCGTAGTCGACGTGCACCAGGCCGAACCGGCGCGCGTACCCCTCGGCCCACTCGAAGTTGTCCAGCAGCGACCAGACGAAGTAGCCGCGTACGTCCACACCGGCCTCCAGCGCCCGGTGCAGTGCCCGCACATGGCCGTCCAGGTAGGCGATGCGGTCCTGGTCGTCGATCCCCTCGTACGAGCAGCCGTTCTCGGTGATGACGACCGGGGGGAGCCGGTCGCCGTAGCGTTCGCGGAAGCCGGTGAGCAGCTCCGTCAGGCCCTCGGGAACGACGGGCCAGCCGAAGTCGGTCACGGGGCGGTCCTCGATCTCCCGCACGGAGAAGGGCAGTTCGGACGGGATCGTCAGTCCGCCGAACTCGGTGTCCGTGCCCTGCGGGGCGCCCACCCGGGTCGGGGCGTAGTAGTTGACGCCGTACCAGTCGAGCGGCTCGGCGATCACCTTCAGGTCCGATTGGATGTCGCCGGGCATCAACTCGCCGATTCCGTCCGGGTATTCGCCGAGGATGACCGGCTCGGCGAACAGGCGGTTGAGCAGAAGGTCGTAGAAGCCCGCCGCCTCCAGGTCGGCCGGATCCCGCGATGCGGGCCAGGTCGGCCCGTGCGAGTTGGCGATACCGATGTCCGCCGCCCCGGCCGCGCGCAGTGCCCGCACCGCCAGGCCGTGGGCGAGGAGCTGGTGGTGGGCCACCGGGAGGGCGTCGAAGAGCAGCTGCCGGCCCGGGGCGTGGGCGCCGAGGGCGTGGCCCAACAGCGTGTGTTCCGCGGGCTCGTTGAGAGTGATCCACTTGGTCACGCGATCGCCGAGCCGGGCGGCGACCCGCGAGACGTGGTCGGCGAACCGCGCCGCCGTGTCCCGGTCCAGCCAGTCCAGCGTGACCGGGAGGTCCCAGTGGAAGAGGGTCGGGACGGGGCGTACCCCCGCCGCGCACAGCTCGTCCACCAGGCGGTCGTAGAAGTCGAGGCCGTTCGGGGAGTTCACCCTCGGCCAGGAGATGGAGAAGCGGTACGCGTCCACGCCCAGGCCGGCCAGGAGCGCCACGTCCTCGGGGTAGCGGTGGTAGTGGTCGCAGGCCACCGCCGCCGTCGAGCCGTCCTTCACCCGTCCCGGCTCCGCCGTGAACGCGTCCCAGACGGACGGCTCGCGCTCGTCCACCGCTCCCTCGATCTGGTGGGCCGAGGTCGACACACCCCACAGGAAGCCGGCCGGGAACTGAGGTATCGGGTTCGTCGCCATGGGCGGGATCATCCGTACCGCTGGTAACAGAAGTCAACGCCCGCGCGCGAACCCGCAGTCAGCGGCCGCCGCTGGTCATGCCCCTTCCTTCAGTACCCACGTGATGAGCTTCCGCTGTTCGTCCGTCAGCCGGGGATCTGCCGCGTACGCGGTCTTCCCGTCCACCGTGATCTCGTAGCTGAAGCCGTCCGGCACCCCGGTGGGCGGTGCGCCCTGGCCGGCGGCGAGTGCCTGCCCGGCCAGGGCCTCCCACTCGTGTGCGTCGGGCCGCCCCGAGGTGTCCACCTCGGCATGCCGCTCGATGCCCGCGAATCCGCCCGTGCGACTCACCTGAATACGCATGGGTCCCTGTCTAGTACGGATCTAGAGGGTGCGCACCCCGACCTGCTCCCAGGCCTTGGTGACGGCGTCCAGTTCCTCGCCCGTGCCGTAGCGCGCCTTCGCCGCCGAGACGGTCAGCGTGGCGAAGTCCGCGAACAGCGCGTCCGTCTTCAGCGTGCCGCCGGTCAGCACGTCGTACCAGATCTGTCCGGCCCGCTCCCAGGCGTTGCCACCGAGGGCCGTGGCGACCAGGTAGAACGCGTGGTTGGGGATGCCGGAGTTGATGTGGACGCCGCCGTTGTCGCGTCCGGTGCGGACGAAGTCGTCCATGGTCGCGGGCTGCGGGTCCTTGCCGAGGACGTCGTCGTCGTACGCCGTGCCCGGGGCCTTCATGGAGCGCAGCGCGGTGCCGGTGACGCGCGGTGCGAGCAGGCCCGCGCCGATCAGCCAGTCGGCCTCGGCGGCGGTCTGGCCCAGCGAGTACTGCTTGATCAGCGAGCCGAAGACGTCGGAGACCGACTCGTTGAGGGCGCCGGGCTGGCCGAAGTAGGTGAGGTTGGCCGTGTACTGGGTGACGCCGTGGGTGAGCTCGTGGCCGATGACGTCGATAGGGAGGGTGAAGTCGAGGAAGATCTCCCCGTCACCGTCGCCGAACACCATCTGCTCGCCGTTCCAGAAGGCGTTGTTGTAGTCCTTGTCGTAGTGGACGGTGGCGTCCAGCGGCAGCCCGTTGCCGTCGATCGAGTCGCGCTCGTAGGCCTTCAGATACAGCTCGAAGGTGGCGCCGAGGCCGTCGTAGGCCCGGTTGACGGTGGCGTCCTTGTTCGGCGTCGCGCCCTCCGCGCGGATCTTCCTGCCGGGCAGGTCCGTGCCGTGGTGGAGGTCGTAGATCGTGCGTTGCGGCTTGCCGGCCTCGGCGGTGGCGGGTGCGGCGACGGAGGGGGCGCCGATGACGGTGGTCAGGCGCCGGCGGGTGCGCTCGAAGGCGTCCCGCTCCAGGGTGCGGCGGGCGGGCCGGGCGATCGCGGGGTCCTCGGTCTGGGCGAGCTTGTCGAGGACGTGCGGTGGCACGATCGTGCAGAAAACGGGCTCGAAGCCCCCGTTGCTGGTCATGTCCGGCACCCTTGCACTGTGTTATGCCGCTGTCACTACCCGCAACCATGATTGGTGAAATACAGGGACAAGAACCCCCACTCCTCGTAGCGGAGTGGTATGCAGCACCTTTTGTCCTATTTGCCCTTCGGGTCCCGCATACTGATACAGACCCGCGCACCCGGCGCGGCTCGGCTACGCTGCGGAGCATCATGCGTTTCGGGCTGCTTCTCCTTAGCTGCCGCGGCGAGGGCCTGTAGTCAAGAGGCCGACTCCCTCCCCGCGGAGCTTGGTGTTGCGTCGTCGGCCGTCCTTCCGGACACCGGACTCACCGGACTTCTAGAGGAGCCCACGCAATCATGGCCAACCGCCAGCAGCCCAGTTCCATGCCGATCCACAAGTACGGCCGGTACGAGCAGGTGGACATCCCGGACCGCTCCTGGCCCGAGAAGCGGATCACCACCGCCCCGCGCTGGCTCTCCACCGATCTGCGCGACGGCAACCAGGCCCTGATCGACCCCATGTCGCCCGAGCGCAAGCGCCGCATGTTCGACCAGCTGGTCAAGATGGGCTACAAGGAGATCGAGGTCGGCTTCCCGGCCTCCGGCCAGACCGACTACGACTTCGTGCGCTCGATCATCGAGGAGCCGGGGGCCATCCCCGACGACGTCACCATCTCCGTACTGACCCAGGCCCGCGAGGACCTGATCGAGCGGACGGTGGAGTCCCTGAAGGGCGCCAGGCGCGCCACCGTCCACCTCTACAACGCCACCGCCCCGGTCTTCCGCCGGGTGGTCTTCCGCGGCTCCAAGGACGAGATCAAGCAGATCGCCGTCGACGGCACCCGCCTGGTCATGGAGTACGCCGAGAAGCTGCTGGGCCCCGAGACCGAGTTCGGCTACCAGTACTCGCCGGAGATCTTCACCGACACCGAGCTGGACTTCGCGCTGGAGGTCTGCGAGGCGGTCATGGACGTCTGGCAGCCCGGTCCGGGCCGCGAGATCATCCTGAACCTGCCGGCCACGGTCGAGCGCTCCACCCCCTCCACGCACGCGGACCGCTTCGAGTGGATGGGCCGCAAGCTGTCCCGCCGTGAGCACGTCTGCCTGTCCGTCCACCCGCACAACGACCGCGGCACGGCCGTCGCGGCCGCCGAGCTGGCCCTGATGGCCGGCGCCGACCGCGTCGAGGGCTGCCTGTTCGGCCAGGGCGAGCGCACCGGCAACGTCGACCTGGTCACCCTGGGCATGAACCTGTTCTCCCAGGGCGTCGACCCGCAGATCGACTTCTCCGACATCGACGAGATCCGCCGTACGTGGGAGTACTGCAACCAGATGGAGGTCCACCCGCGCCACCCGTACGTGGGCGACCTGGTCTACACGTCCTTCTCCGGCTCCCACCAGGACGCCATCAAGAAGGGCTTCGACGCCATGGAGGCCGACGCGAAGGCCAAGGGCGTCACGGTCGACGACATCGAGTGGGCGGTCCCGTACCTGCCGATCGACCCGAAGGACGTCGGCCGCTCCTACGAGGCCGTCATCCGCGTCAACTCGCAGTCCGGCAAGGGCGGTATCGCCTACGTCCTGAAGAACGACCACAAGCTGGACCTGCCCCGCCGGATGCAGATCGAGTTCTCGAAGCTCATCCAGGCGAAGACGGACGCCGAGGGCGGCGAGGTCACCGGCGGCGACATCTGGTCGGTCTTCCAGGACGAGTACCTGCCGAACCCGGACAACCCGTGGGGCCGCATCCAGGTCCGCACCGGCCAGTCGACCACCGACACCGACGGCGTGGACACCCTCACCGTCGAGGCGACGGTCGACGGCGAGGACACCGTCCTGACCGGCTCCGGCAACGGTCCGATCTCAGCCTTCTTCGACGCCCTGCAGTCCATCGGCATCGACGTACGGCTGCTGGACTACCAGGAGCACACGATGAGCGAGGGCGCCTCCGCGCAGGCCGCCTCGTACATCGAATGCGCGATCGACGGCAAGGTCCTGTGGGGCATCGGCATCGACGCGAACACGACGCGTGCGTCGCTCAAGGCGGTCGTGTCCGCCGTCAACCGCGCGACGCGCTGACCCCTCTCACCGGGCGTTTCGGTGCCCCGACCGCCGTACACGGCGGTCGGGGCACCGTCGTTTCTCGGCCACGGGAACATGGAGGTCACGGAAAGGTCTCGTACAGGGTGCTGACTCCACCTCGACAATGTGGCTAACATCACGCCAACGCGGCGACGTTGCCGTGGGGGCACCGCCCACGCCCTTAAGGCAGTGGGGGACTTACGGAGGTGCGACGTGCTGCCAGTACGGGGACGAGACGACCGTGCCACCAGGCCTGTGCGCATTCTGGGTACCCGCACCGCGTGGACGCCCGTGGGAGACGGCGAGTTCTTCTGCCCCGGCTGCGGAGGGGACCGCAACTACCAGCGGCTCACCGGCCGCCGCCGCTTCACCCTCCTGGGCGTGCCCGTGCTGCCGCGCGGGGCCACCGGCCCGGTCGTGGAGTGCGCGGCCTGCCGCCGGCACTTCGGCACCGACGTCCTCGACCATCCGACCACCTCCCGCTTCTCCGCGATGCTCCGTGACGCGGTGCACACCGTCGCCCTGGCCGTGCTCGCCGCCGGCGGCACCTGCGCCCGTACGTCCCTGGAGGCGGCCGCGAGTCAGGTCCGCGCCGCCGGCTTCCAGGACTGCACCGAGGACCAGCTCTGCGCGCTCGTCGAGGCCCTGGCCGCCGACACCGGCCGGCTCTTCGAACAGCCGGGCGGCGCGAGCCTGGCCATAGAACTGCACGAGTCCCTCGACCCGCTGGCCCCGCACCTCGCCCCCGTCGGCCGCGAGGCGATCCTCCTCCAGGGCGCCCGCGTCGCCCTCGCCGACGGCCCCTACACACCCGCCGAACGCGATGTCCTGACCACCATCGGCGCGGCCCTCACCATCCGCGCGGACGAGGTCACCCGGCTGCTCGCGGCGGCCGCCGGTACTCCGACCTGATACTCCCCGGGGAGTAGTCCGGCCGCCCGGTCACCCGTGGCAGTACCCCCGAACTCGCCCTCCCGCGCGACGAATCCCGCCCCCGGCGCCGGAAGTCTGGAGACCGTAACCAGACGTCCGCGCCGGAGGGAGGGCCCGTTTCCATGGGGGCCGCAGAAACGACAAGCACACGACGACGGGCCGTCCCCTGGCTGCTGCTCGCACTGTGGGCCGGCGTCCTGGCCGTCGCCTCGCCGTTCGCCGCGAAGCTCGCCGACGTACAGCACAACCGGGTCACCGACTACCTGCCGGCGAGCGCCGACTCCACCGAGGTGGCGAAGATCCAGGACCGTCTGCCGGGCGGCGAGACCACCGAACTGGTCCTCGTCTACCACCGCGACGGCGGTCTCACCGCCGCCGACCGGGCCACGGCGGGCGGGCAGGTCGCCACCATCGCCCGGCAGCACACGCTCGCCGGGACACCGCGGGGGATCCCGTCCAAGGACGGCACCACCCTCATGTACCCGGTCACCAGCAACGAGCCCGGCACCGACGAGAAGAAGCGCGACGCCCTCGTCGAGGACGTCCGCCGGGTCGCCCGGGACAGGGGCGGGCTGACGGTCGACGTCGGCGGCCCGAGCGCCCTGGCGACGGACGCGGGCGAGGTCTACCAGTCGCTCGGCGGACCGCTGCTCTACACCACCGTCGGCGTCGTCGCCGTCCTGCTGATCCTCATCTACCGCAGCCCGCTGCTGTGGCTGGTCCCGCTGGTCGTCGCCGGCACCGCCGACTTCCTGTCCATGGGCGTGGCCTACGGACTCAACCAGACCTTCGGCACGACCGTCTCGGGCCAGAGCTCGGGCGTGATGACCATCCTCGTGTTCGGCGCCGGCACCGACTACGCCCTGCTGCTGGTCTCCCGCTACCGGGAGGAGCTGCGGCGCCACGAGCGGCCGTACGATGCGATGCGGTCCGCCCTGCGCGGCTGCGGGCCCGCCGTGCTCGCCTCCTCAGGCACGGTCGCCGCCGGACTGCTGTGCCTGCTCGCCGCCGACCTCAACTCCAGCCGCGGGATGGGCCCGCTGGGGACCGTCGGCGTGCTGTGCGCCCTGACCGCCATGCTGACGCTCCTGCCCGCCGTCCTCGTCCTGCTGGGCCGTCGCGTGTTCTGGCCGCTGGTCCCGGCGTACGGCAGCAGCCCCAGGGCCCGCCGGTCGCTGTTCGCCGCGATGGGCACCTCCGCCGGGCGCCGCCCGCGTACCGTGCTCGCCGCCGGAGCCGTCCTGCTCGGCGCGCTCGCGCTCGGCGCCCTGAACCTGTCCGGCACGGTCAAGCAGCAGGACACCTTCGTCGACAAGCCGGACTCCGTCACCGCCATGCAGACCCTCGCCCGGGCCTACCCGGAACGGTCCGCGCAGCCCGTCGACGTCATCACCCCCACCGGGCGGGCCGACGCGACCCTGACGGCGGTCCGCGCCACCCGGGGAGTCGCGAGCGCCGAGCGGGGACGCAGCGGCGGAGGCTGGACGGAGATCTCCGTGATCGCCGCCGCGCCGCCCCAGTCCGCGGGCGAGACCGCCACCATCAAGGAGCTCCGGCACACGCTCAAGGGCTCCTACGTCGGCGGACCCAGCGCCCAGCAGATCGACCTGGAGGACACCAACGCCCGCGACCGGCTGGTCGTCGTGCCGATCGTCCTCGCCTCCGTCCTGCTGGTCCTCGTCGCCCTGCTGCGTTCCCTGGTCGCGCCGCTGATCCTGGTGGCCGCCGTGGTCGCGGTGTGGGGCGCGGCCCTCGGCATCGGCGGGCTGGTGTTCGGGCCGCTGTTCGGCTTCCAGGGCACGGACCCGGGCCTCGGGCTGCTGTCTTTCGTGTTCCTGGTCGCCCTCGGCGTCGACTACGGCATCTTCCTCATGCACCGGATGCGGGAGGAGTCCCTCGGCGGCGCCGAACCGGCCGCCGCCGCGCTGACCGCGCTGCGCACCACCGGCGGGGTCATCGCCTCCGCCGGTCTCGTCCTCGCGGCCACCTTCGCGGTGCTGACGAACATGGGCCTCGTCCAGCTCGCCGAGCTCGGCTTCGTCATCTCGGTCGGCGTGCTGCTGGACACCTTCCTGGTCCGCACCTACCTGGTGACCAGCGCGAGCGTGGCGCTGGGGCGCTGGGTGTGGTGGCCGGGCGGGCTGTCCCGGACGCCCGACCCGCAACGGCCGCGGCGCGCGCCGGAGCCCGTGAGCTGAAGCACCGGGCGCCCCCGCCCGCCGCGGGGGCGCCCGACTGACGGAAGATGGAGCCCGTGCAGGCAACCCTCAGCGGCATCCGGCCCGGTCCCGGCCCGCGGATCCGTGCGGTCATCGGGCTCGCGCCACGCGACACCCTGCGGCAGGACGCGTGCCTCGCGGCCGCCCTCGCCCTGGTCGCGTCGTTCATCGCGACCACCGGCCTCGGCAGCGGACGCGACCCGGACGCGCTCGGCTGGACACTGCTGCTCTGCGCCCACGTGCCACTGGTCTGGCGGCGCCGGGCCCCGATGGCGGTGCTGTTCGTGGGGATCGTGCTGATCGCGACGTACCACGAACTCGGCTACAACCACTCCGCGCCGACCTCCGCCGCGATGGCGGTCCTCTACACCGTGGCGGAGACCCGCACGCTCCGGCGCACCCTGCTGATCGGCGCGGGCGTCATCGCGCTCATGGTCGTCCTGAAGATCGGCGACGGCATGGCCGGGGTCTCCGAGAGCATGCGCATCACCGGGTGGGTCATCGCCATGCTCGTCATCGGCAGCTACATCCGGGTCCACCGCGAGAACGTCACCGCGGCCCTCGAACGCGCCGAACGCGCCGAGCGCACCCGTGAGGAGGAGGCCCGCCGCCGGGTCGCCGAAGAGCGTCTGCGCATCGCCCGCGACCTGCACGACCTGCTCGCCCACAGCATCACCCTGATCGGCGTGCAGACCTCCGTCGCCGCCCATGTCCTGGCCGCCGACCCCGGACGCCTGGACCGCCAGGCCGTCGCCAAGGCCCTCGACGACATCGCCGAGACCTGCCGCACCGCCCGCGGTGAGATCCGTACGACCCTGGAGGTCTTGCGCGACGGCGACCACGGCTCGCCGGACGCCCGTGGCCCCCTGCCCGGCCTGCACGGTCTGCCCGACCTCGCGGCGACCGCGCGGGCGGCGGGGGCGACGGTGGAGCTAACCGTGCGGGCCGGCGACGTCCCGCCCGCCGTCGGCGCGGCCGTCTACCGCATCGTGCAGGAGGCGCTCACCAACGCGGTGCGGCACGGAGGGCGGGAGGACCTCTCCGTACGGGTGAGCGTGGCCGAGGGGGACGGCGCCCTGCGGGTCCGGGTCACCGACGACGGCACCGGCGTGGCCGACGGCACCCCCGGCTTCGGCCTGGCCGGGATGCGGGAACGGGCACGCAGCGTGGACGGGACGGTGGAGGCCGGGTCCCGGGCGGACGGGGAGGGCTTCGAGGTGACCGCCGAACTGCCCCTGGAGGGAGCCCGGTGAACCCCGTCCGCGTCCTGCTCGCCGACGACCAGACCCTGGTCCGGGCGGCCTTCGCCATGCTCGTGGAGTCGGCCCGGGACATGGTGGTCGTCGGGCAGGCCGGCACCGGCCGGGAGGCCGTGGAGCTGGCCCGCCGCGAGCGCGCCGACCTCGTCGTGATGGACATCCGCATGCCCGACCTCGACGGCATCGAGGCGACCCGGCTCATCGCCGCGGACGAGGACCTGGCCGGGGTCCGCGTGCTGGTCCTCACCACCTACGACACCGACGAGAACATCGTGGAGGCGCTGCGTGCCGGCGCCTCCGGCTTCCTGGTGAAGGACACCCGTCCGGCCGAACTCCTCGACGCCATCCGCACCGTGGCCGCGGGCGAGGCCCTGCTCTCCCCGGGCCCCACCGCACGGCTGATCGAGCGGTTCCTGCGCAGCCCCTCGGCACCGGTGGCGGGCGGCCCCGGATGCCTGTCCGATCGCGAGCGGGAGGTACTGACCCTGGTCGCGCGCGGACTGAACAACGCCGAGATCGCCGGGTCGTTGGGCCTGAGCCCGCTCACCGCCAAGACCCACGTCAGCCGGATCATGGGCAAGCTCGGGGCGCGCGACCGGGCGCAGCTGGTCATCGTGGGGTACGAGTCGGGGCTGGTGATTCCGGGCAGCATGTGACCGTGCCCCTCCTGAGCCGCACCCTCCTCGCCGCCACCGCGTTCCTCACCGTGCTCACCCTCGCGCAGGCGGCCCACGCCGACCCGGGCTGCGCCTCCTCGGTGCCCTACGCCTCCGGTGAGGGCGGCTACGACACCTACCGCATCCCCGCCGTCGTGACCACGCGCCGAGGCACGGTCCTGGCCTTCGCCGAGGGCAGGCACGACAGCGCGGGCGACACCGGTGACATCGATGTCGTCCTCAGGCGCTCCACCGACGGGGGCTGCACCTGGGGCCCGCTCGAGGTGGCCGCCGCCGGCGAGGGGGACACCCGGGGCAACCCGGCGCCGGTGGTCGACCCGCGCACCGGGGCGATCGTGCTGGTCACCTCCTACAACAGCGGTGCCGTGACCGAGGCGCAGATCATGCGCGGCGAGGTCACCCCGGAGCAGAGCCGCCGGGTGTTCGTGCAGCGCAGCCGCGACGACGGCCGCCGGTTCACACCCCCGCGGGACATCACCGCCGAGGTGAAGCCGGAGGGCTGGCGCTGGTATGCGACCGGTCCCGGGCACGCCGTCGCGCTCACCCGGGGCCCGCACCGGGGCCGGCTGGTCGTCCCCGCCGACCACTCGGCCGCTCCGCCCGCCGGCTCCGCCGACACCGGCCAGGAGGCCAGGTACTACGGCGCCCACGCGATCTACAGCGACGACGGCGGCCGCGGCTGGCGGCTTGGCTTCGTCGACGCGACCTATGACGGCGTGCACAACTCCAACGAGAGCAGTGCCGCCCAACTGCCCGACGGCAGGCTGTACTTCAGCTCCCGCGACCAGAACGGCACCGGGCCCGGCAACCGTCTCGACACCTACTCCGGCGACGGCGCCGAGACCCTCGACCGCCCCTACGCGGCCCAGCCCGCCCTGAACGACGTCCCCGTCGTCGAGGCCTCGGTCCTCCAGCTCCGCGGCGGGAAGACCCCGTTGCTGTTCTCCGGCCCGTCCGTGCCCACCGCCCGCCGGGAGATGGCGATCTGGCGCAGCACGGACGCCGGGCGGACCTTCGCCAAGGTGCTCACGCTGTCCCCGTGGAAGGCCGCCTACTCCGATCTCGTACAGGTGGACCACGACACGGTCGGGATCCTGTACGAGACGGGCGCGACGGGGACCTACGACACGATCGAGTTCCGGCGGCTGCCGGTCGGCGACTTCCTGGCGGGCCCCGCCGGCGAGGGCTAGAGGAGTCCCGCGCCCGCGAGGTACTTCCCCACCAGTTCGACCTCCTCCGCGGACAGGGGGATCTGCGGCTCGGCCGTCAACGGGCAGTCGATGACCCCCCTCAGATGCAGCGCCGCCTTGAACGCGCCGAGTGCCGACGAACTCCCGCCCATCCGGGACGGGTCGCCGACGCCCACCATGCCGAACAGGGCGCACAGCCGCTCCTGCTCGGCCCGCGCCCCCTCCCAGTCGCCGGACCGGCACAGGCGGTAGAGCCGGACGTAGCCGTGCGGGTCGACGTTGGCCAGGCCCGGCACGGCCCCGTCCGCCCCGAGCGCGAGGGCCGCGTCGACGACGAGCTCCGATCCGGTGAGCACGCTGAAGCCCGTGGTGTCGGCGAGGTTCCGGGCGCCGGTGACGACCTGGCGGAAGGCGCCCAGGTCGCCGCTGGAGTCCTTCAGGCCCGCCAGCACCCCGTCGGCGGCCAGTTCCAGGACCAGGTCGGCAGGGAGCTTGGTGTGGACGGCGGCCGGGATGTCGTAGGCGATGACCGGGACGGCGCCGGCCGCCGCGACCCGGCGGTAGTGGCGGGCGATCTCCGCCGGGTGGGTACGGGTGTAGAAGGGGGCGGTGACGACGACCGCCTGGGCGCCCGCCGCGGTGGCCTCCCGGACGCCTGCCAGCACCCGGGGCGTGGTCATGTCGATCGCCCCGGCCAGCACCGGCAGCTGACCGCCGACATGGCCCACGACCGCCTCCAGCACCAGCAGGCGCTGCAGGTCCGTCAGATACGCGGCCTCCGAGGTCGAGCCGAGCAGGAACAGGCCGTGCACCCCGCCCTCCACCAGGTGGTCGACGAGTCTGAGCAGCGAGGGGACGTCCACCTCGCCATCCGGTGTCAGGGGGGTGCAGACGGGCGGTACGACACCGGTCAGCGGGGCGGGGAAGGTCATCAAGGCTCCCTGGGAAGACTCTGGCGCACGAGGTCGCGGGTCGACTGGTCCTCCTCCACAGGATGGTGACACCGGTAGCGATGTCCCGGGCGCGACGCGGCCGAAAACTCCGGCATCACCGAGGCGCACACGTCGTCCGCCTTCCAGCAGCGGGTGCGGAACGGACAGCCGCTCGGCGGCCGGGTCGCCGACGGGACCGGACCGGTCAGCGGGATCGGGTCGATCGGGTCGAGCAGGCCCGGCGTGGCGGAGAACAGGGCGCGGGTGTACGGGTGCCGCGCCCGGTCGGTGACGTGGCCGGCCGGGGCCTCCTCGACGATCCGGCCCAGGTACATGGTGATCACCCGGTCGCTCATCCGCCGTACGGTCTGGATGTCGTGGGAGACGAAGACCAGGGCGAGCCCCAGACGCTCCCTCAGATCGAGGAGGAGGTTGAGGATCTGGGCCCGCACGGAGACGTCGAGCGCGCTCGTCGGCTCGTCGGCGACCACCAGTACCGGGTCCAGGGCCAGCGCGCGGGCGATGGCGACGCGCTGCCGCTGGCCCCCGGAGAGCCGGCCGG
>NZ_JBHYKH010000137.1:0-18523 GCF_042741275.1 Streptomyces sp. NPDC058964 | reverse complement strand
GGGGAGCGGGCTCCGTCGCGCACAGCCCCGGCCCGGCCCGGGGGGGGGCCCCCGCGCCGGGGGGGGGGGGGGTGCCGGCCCCCCCCCCGACCTGTGTGTGGGGGGGGCCGCCCTTTTGGGGCTGAGAGGAGTGGACGCGTCGTGCGTCCCTTCCGTCTCACGTTCCTCTGGGGGGACTTCCTTGACCACGATTCCGTCCGGCGGCCGTCACAGACGCCGGATACGTATCGCCCTGCCCCTCGCCGCGGCCGGTGTCGCCGCGGCGGTCGCCGCCGCGATCATGACCTCCTCCGCCGGCGCGGCCACCGCCCTGCCGACCCCGACCGTCAAGCCGGCCATCGGCTCGCCGTCGCTCTCCACGCTGGAGAAGCGCGTCGCGGGTGCCCTCGCCGGTGACGACACCGCGGGGCAGACGACCAAGAAGTCGTCCCTGAGCGCGAGCACCGGGACCGCCACCGTCGATCCGAAGATCATCGGTGGCAGCGAGACGACCATCACGTCGGCTCCCTGGATGGCCCAGCTCTGGTACTACGACGACAAGGGCACCACCAGCGAGAGCGACGACATCGGCTTCTTCTGCGGCGGCTCGGTCGTCTCGCCGACGAAGATCCTCACCGCCGCGCACTGCGTGAAGGGCTACAACTGGGCGGCCAACGGCGCCATCCTCACCGGCACTTCCCAGCTGCCCACCAGCGACAGCTCCGGCAACACCGACCTGCACGGCGGCACCGCGACCGCCGTGCTGCGCCAGTGGAACCACCCGTCGTACAGTTCGACGACCATCGACAACGACATCGCCGTCCTCACGCTGGCCGCCCCGGTCAAGGCCACGCCGATCCGGATGACCACCTCCGGTGACACCGCCTCGTACGCGGCCAACACCAGCGCCAAGCTCTACGGCTGGGGCCGTACCAGCTCCACCACCCAGGACATCTCCCAGACGCTGAAGACGGCCACGCTGCCGATCCAGTCGGACACCACCTGCTCCGGCTACTACGGCACCGACTTCGTCAAGGGCCACATGGTCTGCGCGGGCGATCCCGCCACCGGCAGCGACACCGGCACCACCTCCGCCTGCAACGGCGACTCCGGTGGCCCGCTCGTCGTGAACGGCCGCATCGTCGGTGTCGTCTCCTGGGGCGTCGTGGACTGCGTGGAGAAGGGCGCCTACAGCGTCTTCACCAAGGTCAGCACGTACGTCGGCGCCGCCTACGCGCAGGTCGACGACGGCAACATGAGCTACGAGGACAACAAGGCCGACCTGTGGGTGCGCAGCGCCTCCACCAAGACCGGCTACGAGAAGGACTCCAAGGGCAGCTCGTTCGGCTCCCGGATCTCCTGGGGCAACTGGGACGGCGTGAACGTCGTCCTGCAGACCGACCTCGATCGCGACGGCATCGAGGACCTCGTGGTCCGCGACAGCGGCACCGGTGACGTCTACTGGATCCACTACGTCCCGGCCAGCGCCTCCTGGGGGCAGACCCAGATCTTCAGCGGCTGGAAGACCCGCCTGCGCATCATCACCCCCGGCGACGTCACCGGCGACTATCTGCCCGACCTCCTGTCCGTCGACTCCGGCGGCACCCTGTGGATCTACCCCGGCAAGGGCAACGGCACCTTCTCCTCCCGGGTGGAGGTCGGCACGGGCTGGAACCAGTACAACTCGGTGCGCGGCCACGGCGACTTCAACGGCGACGGCAAGGCCGACCTGATCGCGCGCAAGAGCGGCAGCGACGACCTGTACCTGTACAAGGGCACCGGCAAGTCCGGCACGGGCGCCTTCTCGACGCGCGTGAAGGTCCGCTCGGCGTGGACCGGCTACAACGCCTTCGACGCGGTCGGTGACATATCCGGCGACGGCAAGGCCGACTTCCTGGCCCGCACCCCCGGCGGCACCCTGTACCTGTACAAGGGCACCGGCAAGGCGACCAGCGAGATCTTCGCCACAAGGATCTCTGTCGGCACCGGCTTCCAGCAGTACGACATTTTCGGCTGAAATCGCAGGTGAGCGGGGTTCATCCCGTTTGCACGGCTACGCACAGTTACCATCGATCCACGATATGGGCACTGTGCGTTGTGCAACCCTTTCCCGAGTTTCCCCGTCTGACCCGACGGAGTGACGATGGTGCGGTAGGGGTCCATCGCGACCTGGCAGGCCCGACCGCGACAGCAGGGGGTACACCGAACCCGACGAACGAGGAGCTCATGTCCGCCGAGAGCACGACCGGGCCCGGCATATCCGATCCCGGAACGAACGGTCCGAGCCGCAGCGGCAAGGGTCGCCGCCGCAAGGCCCGCAGCGGGCGCCGCAAGGCCCTGCTCGTCACGGCCTGGACGGCCGCGGGCATCGTCGTGCTCGGCGGCACCGGCGCCGGCTACCTGTACTTCAAGCTCAACGGCAACATCAAGAGCGTCGACATCGACCAGGCGCTCGGCAGCGAGCGGCCGCTGAAGGTCGACAACGGCTCCGAGAACATCCTCGTGCTCGGCTCGGACACCCGCTCCGGCTCCAACAGGAAGCTCGGCGGTGGCACCGACGACGGCAGCGCCCGCTCCGACACCGCGATGATCATCCATGTGTACCGGGGCCACAAGCAGGCGAGCGTGGTCTCCGTACCGCGCGACACCCTCATCGACCGACCCCGGTGCAAGGACACGAGCGGCAGGACGTACCCCGCCGCGTCCGGCGTGATGTTCAACTCCGCCTACTCCACCGGCGGCGCGGCCTGCGCGGTGAAGACCGTCGAGTCCCTCACCGGCATACGCATGGACCACTACCTGGAGGTCGACTTCTCCGGCTTCCAGAAGCTCATCGACGACCTCGGCGGGGTCTCGGTCACCACGACCAAGAACATCAAGGACCCCGACAGTCATCTGAACCTCGGCGCAGGCAGGCACACGCTCGACGGCAGGCAGGCCCTGGGCCTGGTCCGCACCCGGCACGGCGTCGGCGACGGCTCCGACCTCGGCCGCATCCAGCTGCAGCAGGCCTTCATCAAGGCCCTCGCCGACCAGGTCGGGCACATCGGCGTCCTCACCAGCCCGAAGAAGCTGTACGACCTCGCCGACACCGCCACCAGGACCGTCACCACCGACTCCGACCTGGGCTCGGTGAACTCCCTCATGGACTTCGCGAACGGACTGAAGGGCATCAGTTCGTCGCACATGAAGATGGTCACGATGCCGGTGCAGTACGACCCCGCGAACCCCAACCGGGTCGTCATCGCCGAGGCCAAGGCCAAGCAGGTGTGGACCGCCCTGAAGAACGACCGCCCGATCCCGGCGAGCGCGACCAAGGGCACGGCCACGGGTGAGGCCAAGGGCGTGGTGACGGCGTCGTAAGGGGGCGACGCCCAGGCGAGCCGCCGGTCGGTGTGCCGGTGGCGGACCAGCCCCACGGCCGAGAACTCGTTCTCCCCGCCCCCCGTCCCTCCCCGCCCCCAGTCCCTCCCCGCCCCCCGTCCCTCGCCGGCGCTCCCCGGCCTGCGGCAGGCCGGGGAGATGGGCCTGTCCTTCGGGGGACGGACGTCGGGGCGGGGCCATCGGGCGGCCGACGGGGGCGCAGGCACCCCGCAAGGGGCGCGGGGAACCGCCCCCGGCCGCCACCGGCCGGCGGCCGCCGACGGCGACGGCGTGGCACCCCCTCTTGCCGGCCCTTCGCCGGCCCCGGGCAACGGATGCCCCGGCTCCCGGCCCCCGGGAATAGAACGCCTCACCCCCCGGTTTTGGGGGATGCGGCCAGTCCTGGCAGACTGGTACGTCGGCCCCGGTTCACGCCTCCGCATCCCGCGGTTGCGACCCGGAGCCCTCCCGAACCTAGGAGACACCTTGAAGCGCGACATCCACCCCGAGTACGTCGAGACGCAGGTCAGCTGCACCTGCGGCGCGTCGTTCACCACCCGCAGCACCATCGAGTCCGGCACCATCCGGGCCGAGGTCTGCTCCGAGTGCCACCCGTTCTACACGGGTAAGCAGAAGATCCTCGACACCGGTGGCCGTGTGGCCCGCTTCGAGGCCCGCTTCGGCAAGGCTGCCGCCGGCTCCAAGAAGTAGCGAGCCCCATTTCGCCGGTCCACGGCCGCGTCCCTGCACGGGCGCGCCGGGACCGGCGTTTTTGGTCGTCGCCAGCCCTTCACCCGCAGTATTCAGGAGCCCAAGATGTTCGAGGCCGTCGAGGAACTCGTCGGTGAGCACGCCGACCTGGAGAAGAAGCTCGCCGACCCGTCGGTCCACGCCGACCAGTCCAACGCGCGCAGGCTGAACAAGCGCTACGCCGAGCTCACCCCGATCGTCGCCACGTACCGCTCCTGGAAGCAGACCGGCGACGACATCGAGACCGCACGCGAACTCGCCGCCGACGACCCCGACTTCGCCGCCGAGGTCAAGGAGCTGGACAAGCAGCGCGAGGAGCTCACCGAGAAGCTGCGTCTCCTGCTCGTCCCGCGCGACCCGAGTGACGACAAGGACGTCATCCTGGAGATCAAGGCGGGCGCCGGCGGTGACGAGTCCGCCCTGTTCGCCGGTGACCTGCTGCGCATGTACCTGCGGTACGCCGAGCGCGCCGGCTGGAAGACCGAGATCATCGACGCAACCGAGTCCGAGCTGGGCGGCTACAAGGACGTCCAGGTCGCGGTGAAGACCAAGGGCGGCCAGACCCCGGAGCCCGGCCAGGGCGTGTGGGCCCGGCTGAAGTACGAGGGCGGCGTGCACCGCGTGCAGCGTGTGCCCGCCACCGAGTCCCAGGGCCGTATCCACACCTCGGCGGCCGGTGTCCTGGTGACCCCGGAGGCCGAGGAGGTGGACGTGGAGATCAACCCGAACGACCTCCGCATCGACGTCTACCGTTCCTCCGGGCCTGGCGGGCAGTCCGTCAACACGACCGACTCCGCGGTGCGCATCACGCACATTCCCACCGGAGTCGTCGCCTCCTGCCAGAACGAGAAGAGCCAGCTGCAGAACAAGGAGCAGGCTCTGCGTATCCTGCGCTCCAGGCTGCTCGCAGCGGCGCAGGAGGAGGCGGAGCGGGAGGCCGCCGACGCCCGCCGCAGCCAGGTCCGCACCGTCGACCGCTCCGAGAAGATCCGTACGTACAACTTCCCGGAGAATCGCATCTCGGACCACCGCGTCGGGTTCAAGGCGTACAACCTGGACCAGGTCCTGGACGGCGACCTCGACTCGGTGATCCAGGCCTGCGTCGACGCGGACTCGGCCGCCAAGCTCGCAGCCGCGTAAGGCGCGTTACGACGTACTGAGTACACACGGAGGACCAGCGTGAACCTGCTGCTCGCGGAGGTGGCCCAGGCCACCCAGCGGCTGGCCGACGCCGGCGTGCCCTCGCCGCGCAACGACGCGGAGGAGCTCGCCGCGTTCGTGCACGGCGTGAAGCGGGGCGCGCTGCACTCCGTGAAGGACTCCGACTTCGACGCCCGCTACTGGGAGGTCATCGCCCGCCGCGAGGCGCGCGAGCCGCTCCAGCACATCACCGGACGCGCCTACTTCCGCTATCTGGAGCTCCAGGTCGGGCCGGGCGTCTTCGTGCCGCGGCCGGAGACCGAGTCGGTGGTCGGCTGGGCCATAGACGCCGTGCGCGCCATGGACGTGGTCGAGCCGCTCATCGTCGACCTGTGCACCGGCTCCGGCGCCATCGCGCTCGCCCTCGCCCAGGAGGTCCCGCGCTCGCGCGTGCACGCCGTGGAGCTGTCCGAGGAGGCGCTCCAGTGGACCCGCAAGAACGTGGAGGGGTCCAGGGTCGACCTGCGCCAGGGCAACGCCCTGGACGCCTTCCACGACCTTGACGGTCAGGTCGACCTGGTCATCTCCAACCCGCCGTACATCCCGCTCACCGAATGGGAGTACGTCGCCCCCGAGGCCCGCGACTACGACCCGGAAATGGCGTTGTTCTCGGGTGAGGACGGCCTCGACCTGATCCGCGGCCTGGAGCGCACCGCGCACCGGCTGCTGCGGCCCGGCGGTGTCGTCGTCATCGAGCACGCGGACACCCAGGGCGGTCAGGTGCCGTGGATCTTCACCGAGGAACGCGGCTGGGCCGACGCCGCCGACCACCCGGACCTCAACAAGCGCCCCCGCTTCGCGACCGCCCGCAGGGCGCTGCCGTGAGCACGTCCCAGACTTCAAGCCAGCAGTACGTGTACGAGGAGGCCCGCTAGACATGGCACGGCGATACGACACCAACGACGCGACCGACCGCGCGACGGGTCTGCGCGAGGCCGCGTCCGCCGTCCGCCGGGGCGAACTCGTGGTGCTGCCGACCGACACGCTCTACGGCATCGGCGCCGACGCGTTCTCCTCGGAGGCCGTCGCCGACCTCCTGGACGCCAAGGGCCGGGGCCGGAACATGCCCACCCCCGTGCTGATCGGCTCCCCGAACACGCTCCACGGTCTCGTCACCGACTTCTCCGAGCTGGCCTGGGAGCTCGTCGACGCGTTCTGGCCCGGAGGCCTCACGCTCGTCGCCAAGCACCAGCCGTCGCTGCAGTGGGACCTGGGGGACACCCGTGGCACCGTCGCCGTGCGCATGCCGCTGCACCCGGTCGCCCTAGAGCTGCTCACCGACGTCGGTCCCATGGCGGTGTCGTCCGCGAACCTCACCGGTCACCCGGCTCCGGAGGACTGCGACGCGGCCCAGCAGATGCTCGGCGACTCGGTCTCGGTCTACCTCGACGGCGGCCCGACCCCCGGCAACGTGGCGTCGTCGATCGTCGACGTGACCGGCGACGTGCCGCTGCTGCTGCGGGCCGGCGCGATCTCGGCGGAGGAGCTGAGGAAGGTCGTACCCGACCTCGAGGTGGCGAATTGACAGCCCCTGACTCCCCCAAGCTCTCGGCTTCGCTCGAGCAGGGGGCACCCCCATGCGTGGCATAGGCAACGGGGAACATGCTGCGGAGATCACGACCACCTTCGTCGGGCTTCCGCGCGACTGCTTCCGCATCCTCCACGTCAGCACCGGCAATGTGTGCCGCTCGCCGATCACCGAGCGGCTGACCCGTCATTTCATACGGCAGCGGCTCGGCGTGCTGGGCGGCAGCCTGATCGTGGAGAGCGCGGGTACCTGGGGCCACGAGGGCGCGCCCATGGAGGCCAACGCGGAGTCCGTGCTGGCCGAGTTCGGCGCGGACGCCTCCGGCTTCACCGGCCGGGAGCTGCTCGACGAGCACGTCATCATGGCCGACCTGGTACTGACCGCGACCCGTGACCACCGTGCCCAGGTCATCTCCATGGGCCATTCGGCGGGCCTGCGCACCTTCACGCTGAAGGAGTTCACCCGTCTGGTCCGCGCGATAGACCCGGCGACCCTGCCGCCCCTGGAGGAGGGCGTGGTCGCCCGTGCCCGTGCCCTGGTCCGCGCGGCGGCCGCGCTGCGCGGCTGGCTGCTGGCGCCGACGGCGGAGGCGGACGAGGTGTACGACCCGTACGGGGCACCGCTGACGTTCTTCCGCTCGGTCGGGGACGAGATACACGAGGCGCTCGATCCCGTGGTCACGGCGCTCACCGGCGTGCCCGCGCGCACGTAGCGGCGTACGCCGTCCGCCACCAGTGGCGGTGGACACCGCGCACCCCACCGGCCCCGGGCCTACATTGGTCCTACGTCACCGTCGACCGCCCGGGAGCCCGCCATGTCGGTCACCCATACCCTCGAGGCCGATGTCCTGCGGCGGCAGGACCCCGAGATGGCCGAGCTCCTGCTGGGGGAAGTCGACCGGCAGTCGACGACGCTGCAGCTGATCGCGGCCGAGAACTTCACGTCCCCTGCCGTGCTGGCCGCGCTGGGCTCGCCGCTCGCCAACAAGTACGCCGAGGGCTATCCGGGCGCCCGGTACCACGGCGGCTGCGAGATCGTCGACGTCGCCGAGCGCCTCGCCGTCGAACGGGCCACGGGGCTGTTCGGCGCCGCCCACGCCAACGTCCAGCCGCACTCCGGCTCGTCCGCCGTGCTCGCCGCGTACGCGGCCCTGCTGCGGCCCGGTGACACCGTCCTCGCCCTCGGGCTGCCGTACGGCGGGCACCTGACCCACGGCTCCCCGGCCAACTTCTCCGGCCGCTGGTTCGACTTCGTGGGGTACGGGGTGGACGCGGAGACCGGGCTGATCGACCGGGACCAGGTGCGCACGCTGGCCCGTACACACCGGCCCAAGGCGATCGTGTGCGGGTCGATCTCCTATCCGCGCCACATGGACTACGCGTTCTTCCGGGACGTGGCCGACGAGGTCGGCGCCTATCTCATCGCCGACGCGGCGCATCCCATCGGGCTCGTCGCCGGGGGAGCGGCACCCAGTCCGGTGCCGTACGCGGACATCGTCTGCGCGACCACGCACAAGGTGCTGCGCGGACCGCGCGGCGGAATGATCCTGTGCGGTGCCGAACTGGCCGAGCGCGTCGACCGGGCGGTGTTCCCGTTCACCCAGGGCGGCGCGCAGATGCACACCATCGCCGCCAAGGCCGTGGCGTTCGGGGAGGCGGCGACCCCGGCGTTCGCCGCGTACGCCCATCAGGTGGTCGCCAACGCGCGGCTCATCGCCTCGGAGCTGGCCGACGAGGGGTTCGCCGTCACCACGGGCGGCACGGACACGCATCTGATCACCGCCGACCCGGCGCCGCTGGGCGTCGACGGGCGGACCGCACGCGGCCGGCTGGCCGCCGCCGGGATGGTGCTGGACTGCTGCGCCCTGCCGCACGGTGACGCCCGCGGGCTGCGCCTGGGCACGGCGGCGCTGACCACACAGGGCATGGGGGAGCCGGAGATGGCGCGGATCGCCGTCTTGATGGCGGGCGTGCTGCGAGGTGAGATCGACAGCACAGGAGCGCGCGGCGAGGTACGGGAACTGGCCGGCAGATTTCCGCCGTATCCCAGCTGAGCGGGGGTAGGCGCACGGAAGTGGACCCTTGTGCACGGCCGCGCGTGCAACCATCGTCGCTACCCGGAAGTCCCCACTGATATGCGTACGTCGCTAGGGTGTGGGGCTGTGATGGCCAGCGAGACCTGTGGGGAAGCCCGTGCGTGAATACCTGCTGACGCTCTGCATCACGGCCGCGGTGACGTATCTGCTGACAGGGCCGGTACGGAAGTTCGCGATCGTGGCCGGAGCCATGCCGGAGATCCGGGCACGTGACGTGCACCGGGAACCCACTCCGCGTCTCGGCGGTATCGCGATGTTCTTCGGCCTGTGCGCGGGCCTGCTGGTCGCCGACCACCTGACCAACCTCAACGAGGTCTTCGCCAAGTCCAACGAGCCGCGCGCGCTGCTCTCCGGGGCGGCGCTGATCTGGCTGATCGGTGTCCTGGACGACAAGTTCGAGATCGATGCCCTGATCAAGCTCGGCGGCCAGATGATCGCCGCGGGCGTCATGGTCATGCAGGGTCTGACAATCCTGTGGCTGCCCATCCCCGGTGTCGGCAACGTGGCGCTGACCCAGTGGCAGGGCACGCTGCTGACGGTCGCGCTCGTCGTCATCACGATCAACGCCGTGAACTTCGTGGACGGCCTGGACGGTCTGGCGGCGGGCATGGTGTGCATCGCGGCCACCGCGTTCTTCCTGTACTCGTACCGGATCTGGTACTCGTACGGCATCGAGGCCGCCGCCCCGGCGACGCTGTTCGCGGCCATCCTGATGGGCATGTGCCTGGGCTTCCTGCCGCACAACATGCATCCGGCGCGGATCTTCATGGGCGACTCCGGCTCGATGCTGATCGGCCTGGTGCTGGCCGCGGGCGCGATCTCGATCACGGGTCAGGTCGACCCGGACGCGCTGGCGCTGTTCACCGGTTCCGAGAAGGCCGCCGTGCACCAGACGGTGCCCGTGTACATCCCGCTGCTGCTGCCGCTGACGATCATCGCGGTGCCGGCCGCCGACCTGGTGCTGGCCATCGTGCGCCGCACCTGGCGCGGTCAGTCGCCGTTCGCCGCCGACCGCGGGCACCTGCACCACCGGCTCCTGGAGATCGGCCACTCGCACAGCCGGGCCGTGCTGATCATGTACTTCTGGTCGGCGCTGATCGGTTTCGGGGCGCTGGCCTACTCGGTGAACTCCGCGTCGATGTGGATCGTGCTCGGTGTCGTGTTCTTCAGCGCGATCGGTCTGATCCTGCTGCTGCTGCCCCGGTTCACCCCGCGCGCGCCGCGCTGGGCCGAGCGCTTCGTGCCGCCGCGCTACCGCCGCGACAGGGCCACCGCCGACGTTCCCGCGGTGACGACCGCGGAGGCGCCCACGGAGGCGTACGAGGCCGCGTCGGCGGGCGGCGGGGAACAGCAGTCCCCGGTGGCCGCGGGCCTGTCGGGAGTCAACGGAGCGACCGCGATCGGCCCCCGTTCGCGCTTCCTGGATGGGCGCAAAGCGGGAACGTCGCGCTGACGCTTCAAGGTAAGAATCTGACTAGAGCATTGCCAACTCGTGGGGGAGCAAACTTCCCCAATACCAGACAAGTCGGCTCTGTTTTCGCACAGACGGGCACTGTCACTCTCATGTGTGACAGCGAGCACACCAACCAGGTAAAGACCTCATCAAATAGTTTGTGATACGGTTCACGAGAACCCCGGATAGAGCCGAAGGACCGTGATGCAACGGTCCATTGGCGTGAGGTCTCCAACACTCAGCCCGGGACTACGCTCGTCCATGACGACACCCCTGCCCCCTGTGAAAGCGGAGTTGCCGCCATGCCGTCCAATGACGTCCGGATCCTGGCCCAGGCCGCCGTGCCCACGGCTGCCGTCGGCGCGCTTGCCGCCGTCGTCAGCGCAGTGGTCGCGGGCGGCAAGGGGGCTCTCGGGGCGATCGTCGCGACGCTGGTGGTGATCCTCTTCATGGGGATCGGCCTCTACGTTCTGCAGCGCACTGCCAAATCGCTTCCGCACCTGTTCCAGGCCATGGGGCTCATGCTCTACACGGCGCAGTTGCTGTTGCTGTTCATCTTCGTCGCCGCTTTCAAGAACACCACGCTGTTCAATCCCAAGGCCTTCGCCATCGTGCTCGTGGTCACCACCCTGACGTGGATCGCCGCGCAGGCGCGTGCCCACATGAAGGCCAAGATCCTCTATGTCGAGCCCGAGAAGTCCGACAAGACCGGGCACTCGTCGTGAGAGGTAGGGCCGGGATAAAGGCGCACGAGAGATCCTGCTATCGTCCGGTGCCAACTGCGGCATCGCGGGCGCGGGCATCCGAGCTGACGCCTGCTCAATCGCGAGGCGAGATGCCCCACAGCCGCCCCCACATCCGTAACACCAGTCCCGTGCCGAACCGCGGCCGTGCGCCGCGCCGACACAACGAGGTTGCCGTACCTATGCGCCACGCTGAAGGAGCCCGCGGTGAGTGCTGACCCGACGCAGGTGCTCGCCTTCGAGACCGACTGCCACATCTTCGACGGCTGTGGCTTCCCGGCTCCCGGCCTGCACTCGTTCCTGTTCAAGCCCCTCTGGGGCGACGCCGACAGCAACGTGTACTTCAACAAGACGATGCTGCTGGCGCTGCTCGGCTCGATCATCATCGTCGGCTTCTTCTGGGCCGCCTTCCGCAAGCCGAAGGTCGTGCCCGGCAAGGTGCAGATGGTCGCCGAGGCCGGCTACGACTTCATCCGCCGGGGTGTCGTCTACGAGACGATCGGCAAGAAGGAGGGCGAGAAGTACGTTCCGCTGGTCGTCTCGCTGTTCTTCTTCGTCTGGATGATGAACCTCTGGTCGGTCATCCCGGTCGCCCAGTTCCCGGTGACGGCGATCATCTCGTACCCGCTCGTCCTGGCGCTGATCGTCTACATCCTGTGGATCTCGCTGACCTTCAAGCGCCACGGTTTCGTCGGTTTCTTCAAGAACGTCACCGGCTACGACAAGTCGCTCGGCGCGGTGCTGCCGCTCGCCATGACCATCGAGTTCTTCTCGAACCTGCTGGTGCGGCCCTTCACCCACGCGGTGCGACTGTTCGCGAACATGTTCGCGGGCCACACCCTGCTGCTGCTCTTCACGATCGCCAGCTGGTACCTGCTGAACGGCATCGGCATCGCCTACGCCGGCGTCAGCTTCCTCATGACGATCGTGATGACGGCCTTCGAGCTCTTCATCCAGGCACTGCAGGCGTACGTCTTCGTTCTCCTCACGTGCACCTACATCCAGGGCGCTCTGGCCGAGCACCACTGAGCACCCCGCCTCACCACCCCTGATCGTCCGGTGGCCAACCCCCACCGGTCCGTAAAGAAGAAGGAAGAATCGGCATGTCCGCTCTCCAGACCCTTGCTGCCGACGGCGTTCACGGCTCCCTCGGTTCCATCGGCTACGGCCTCGCCGCCATCGGCCCCGGCGTCGGCGTCGGCATCATCTTCGGTAACGGCACGCAGGCTCTCGCCCGCCAGCCCGAGGCTGCCGGCCTGATCCGCGCCAACCAGATCCTCGGCTTCGCCTTCTGTGAGGCGCTCGCCCTCATCGGTCTGGTCATGCCGTTCGTCTACGGCACCTGATCAGCCGATCAGCGACAGCCCCCTAGACGAAAGGCACTGACATGAGCCACCTGCTCATTCTGGCGGCCGAGAAGCCCGAGAATCCTCTCGTCCCGCCGATCCCCGAGCTTGTCATCGGCCTGCTCGCCTTCGTCATCGTCTTCGGCTTCCTCGCCTGGAAGCTTCTCCCGAACATCAACAAGGTTCTGGAGCAGCGCCGCGAGGCCATCGAAGGCGGTATCGAGAAGGCCGAGGCCGCGCAGACCGAGGCCCAGAGCGTGCTTGAGCAGTACAAGGCTCAGCTCGCCGAGGCCCGGCACGAGGCCGCGCGCCTGCGTCAGGAGGCGCAGGAGCAGGGCGCCACGCTCATCGCCGAGATGCGCGCGGAAGGCCAGCGGCAGCGCGAGGAAATCGTCACCGCCGGTCACTCCCAGATCGAGGCCGACCGCAAGGCCGCCGCGTCCGCGCTGCGCCAGGACGTCGGCAAGCTCGCCACCGAACTGGCCGGCAAGCTCGTCGGCGAGTCCCTCGAGGACCACGCCCGCCAGAGCCGTGTGATCGACCGCTTCCTCGACGAGCTCGAGGAGAAGGCCGAGGCCACGCGATGAACGGAGCGAGCCGCGAGGCACTGGCAGCCGCACGTGAGCGTCTCGACGCGCTGACGGACACCACGTCCGTGGACGCGGTGCGGCTCGCCGACGAGCTGGCGGCCGTCACCGCGCTGCTCGACCGTGAGGTGTCGCTGCGTCGGGTCCTCACCGACCCGGCGCAGGCCGGCGAGGCCAAGGCCGAGCTGGTCCGGCGCCTGATCGGTGGCCAGGTCAGCGGTGAGACCGCCGACCTGGTGGCCGGCATGGTGCGTTCCCGCTGGTCGCAGCCCCGCGACCTGGTGGACGCGCTCGAGGAGCTGGCGGACATCGCCGACCTCACCGCCGCGCAGAAGGCCGGCACGCTCGACGACGTCGAGGACGAGCTGTTCCGGTTCGGCCGGATCGTCTCCTCGAACACCGAGCTGCGCGCCGCGCTGACCGACCGCAAGGCGGGCACCTCGGCCAAGGCCGCGCTGCTGCGCAGCCTGCTGGGCGGCCGCGCCAAGCCGGCCACCGAGCGTCTGGTGACGCGCCTTGTGACCGCGCCGCGGGGACGTAGCCTGGAAGCGGGACTGGAGTCCCTGTCCAAGCTCGCCGCCGAGCGCCGGGACCGCATGGTCGCCGTCGTCACGTCGGCCGTCCCGTTGAGCGACACGCAGAAGCAGCGCCTCGGCGCGGCCCTCGCGAAGGTCTACGGCCGCACGATGCACCTCAACCTCGACGTCGACCCCGAGGTCGTCGGCGGGATCCGGGTGCAGGTCGGTGACGAGGTCATCAACGGTTCCATCGCGGACCGGCTCGAGGACGCGGCCCGCCGCATGGCGAGCTAGCAGCGACTCGGAATTCGAGAACAGAACGTAATTACGGCCCTGGTTGGGCCGTGCAGAGGATTCACCTCGTTCAGGGGGGAGTCCCCCATCCCCCCAAGTGAAACTTCGGGCCCAACAAGGAGAGCAGGGAACCCAGATGGCGGAGCTCACGATCCGGCCGGAGGAGATCCGGGACGCGCTGGAGAACTTCGTCCAGTCGTACAAGCCGGACGCGGCCTCGCGCGAGGAGGTCGGTACGGTCACCCTTGCCGGCGACGGCATCGCGAAGGTCGAGGGCCTGCCCTCGGCCATGGCAAACGAACTGCTGAAGTTCGAGGACGGCACCCTCGGCCTCGCGCTGAACCTGGAAGAGCGCGAGATCGGCGCCATCGTCCTCGGCGAGTTCAGCGGCATCGAGGAGGGTCAGCCGGTGCAGCGCACCGGTGAGGTCCTCTCCGTCGCGGTGGGCGAGGGCTACCTCGGCCGCGTCGTCGACCCGCTCGGCAACCCGATCGACGGCCTCGGCGAGATCGAGACCAGCGGTCGTCGCGCCCTTGAGCTGCAGGCCCCCACGGTCATGCAGCGCAAGTCGGTGCACGAGCCGATGGAGACCGGCTACAAGGCTGTCGACGCGATGACCCCGGTCGGCCGTGGCCAGCGTCAGCTGATCATCGGTGACCGTCAGACCGGCAAGACCGCCCTGGCCGTCGACACGATCATCAACCAGCGCGACAACTGGCGCACCGGCGACCCGAACAAGCAGGTCCGCTGCATCTACGTCGCCATCGGTCAGAAGGGCTCCACCATCGCGTCGGTCCGCCGCGCGCTGGAGGAGAACGGCGCGCTGGAGTACACGACCATCGTCGCCGCCCCGGCGTCCGACCCGGCCGGCTTCAAGTACCTGGCGCCCTACACCGGCTCGGCCATCGGCCAGCACTGGATGTACGAGGGCAAGCACGTCCTGATCATCTTCGACGACCTGTCGAAGCAGGCCGACGCCTACCGCGCCGTGTCGCTGCTGCTGCGCCGCCCGCCGGGCCGCGAGGCCTACCCGGGTGACGTCTTCTACCTGCACTCCCGTCTGCTGGAGCGCTGCGCGAAGCTCTCCGACGACATGGGCGCCGGCTCGATGACCGGTCTGCCGATCGTCGAGACCAAGGCCAACGACGTCTCGGCGTTCATCCCGACCAACGTCATCTCCATCACCGACGGCCAGTGCTTCCTGGAGTCGGACCTGTTCAACGCCGGTCAGCGCCCGGCGCTGAACGTCGGTATCTCCGTCTCCCGAGTCGGTGGTTCCGCGCAGCACAAGGCGATGAAGCAGGTCTCCGGCCGTCTCCGCGTCGACCTGGCCCAGTTCCGTGAGCTGGAGGCGTTCGCCGCCTTCGGTTCCGACCTGGACGCCGCCTCGAAGGCGCAGCTGGAGCGCGGTCAGCGCATGGTCGAGCTGCTGAAGCAGGCCCAGTACCAGCCGATGGCCACCGAGGACCAGGTCGTCTCCGTATGGGCCGGCACCACCGGCAAGATGGACGACGTCCCGGTCGCCGACATCCGCCGCTTCGAGAAGGAGCTCCTGGAGTACCTGCACCGCAAGGAGCAGGGCCTCATGACCTCCATCAAGGAGGGCGGCAAGATGTCCGACGACACGCTGACGGCCGTGGCCGACGCGATCGTGGACTTCAAGAAGCAGTTCGAGACCTCCGACGGCAAGCTGCTCGGCGAGGACACTCCGGCTGTCTCCGTGTCCAAGTGACGTAAGGAAGGGACCTGACTCATGGGAGCCCAGCTCCGGGTCTACAAGCGTCGCATCCGATCCGTCACCGCGACCAAGAAGATCACCAAGGCGATGGAGATGATCGCCGCCTCGCGCGTCGTCAAGGCGCAGCGCAAGGTGGTGGCCTCCACGCCGTACGCGACCGAGCTCACTCGCGCGGTCACGGCGGTCGGTACCGGGTCGAACACCAAGCACCCGCTCACCACGGAGGCGGACAACCCGACCCGTGCCGCGGTCCTGCTCCTCACGAGCGACCGCGGTCTGGCCGGCGCCTTCAACTCCAACGCCATCAAGGCGGCGGAGCAGCTGACCGAGCGTCTCGAGCGCGAGGGCAAGCAGGTCGACACGTACATCGTCGGCCGGCGCGGTGTCGCCCACTACAACTTCCGTGAGCGCAAGATCGCGGAGTCGTGGTCCGGCTTCACCGACGAGCCCACGTACGCGGACGCCAAGAAGGTCGCGGCGCCCCTGATCGAGGCCATCGAGAAGGAGACCGCGGTCGGCGGTGTGGACGAACTCCACATCGTCTTCACCGAGTTCGTGTCGATGATGACGCAGACGGCGCTCGACGCCCGGCTGCTGCCGCTGCGCCTCGAAGAGGTCGCGGAGGAGACGCCCCAGGGCGAGCTCCTTCCGCTGTACGACTTCGAGCCGTCGGCGGAGGACGTCCTCGACGCCCTGCTGCCGCGCTACGTGGAAAGCCGTATCTACAACGCGCTGCTCCAGTCGGCCGCTTCGAAGCACGCCGCCACGCGGCGCGCGATGAAGTCGGCCACCGACAACGCGGGCGAGCTGATCAACACGCTCTCCCGTCTTGCCAACGCGGCCCGCCAGGCCGAAATCACCCAGGAAATCAGCGAGATCGTCGGTGGCGCGAGCGCCCTGGCCGACGCGACCGCGGGGAGTGACCGCTAATGACCACCACTGTTGAGACCGCGACGGCCACGGGCCGCGTCGCCCGGGTCATCGGCCCGGTCGTCGACGTGGAGTTCCCCGTCGACGCGATGCCGGAGATCTACAACGCCCTGCACGTCGAGGTCGCCGACCCGGCGACCGCGGGCGAGAAGAAGACGCTGACCCTGGAGGTCGCCCAGCACCTGGGTGACGGCCTGGTCCGCACCATCTCCATGCAGCCCACCGACGGTCTGGTCCGCCAGGCCCCGGTGACCGACACCGGCTCCGCCATCTCCGTCCCCGTCGGCGACTTCACCAAGGGCAAGGTGTTCAACACCCTCGGTGAGGTCCTGAACGTCGACGAGAAGTACGACGGCGAGCGCTGGCCGATCCACCGCAAGGCCCCGAACTTCGACGAGCTCGAGTCCAAGACCGAGATGTTCGAGACGGGCGTCAAGGTCATCGACCTGCTCACCCCGTACGTCAAGGGCGGCAAGATCGGCCTGTTCGGCGGCGCCGGCGTCGGCAAGACGGTGCTCATCCAGGAGATGATCTACCGCGTCGCCAACAACCACGACGGTGTCTCCGTGTTCGCCGGTGTCGGTGAGCGCACCCGTGAGGGCAACGACCTCATCGAGGAAATGAGCGACTCGGGCGTCATCGACAAGACCGCGCTGGTCTTCGGTCAGATGGACGAGCCCCCGGGCACCCGTCTGCGCGTCGCGCTGGCCGGCCTGACCATGGCCGAGTACTTCCGTGACGTCCAGAAGCAGGACGTGCTGTTCTTCATCGACAACATCTTCCGCTTCACGCAGGCCGGTTCCGAGGTCTCCACGCTGCTCGGCCGTATGCCGTCCGCGGTGGGTTACCAGCCGAACCTGGCCGACGAGATGGGCCTCCTCCAGGAGCGCATCACCTCGACCCGCGGTCACTCGATCACCTCGATGCAGGCGATCTACGTCCCCGCGGACGACCTGACCGACCCGGCCCCGGCCACCACCTTCGCCCACCTCGACGCGACGACGGTTCTCTCCCGTCCGATCTCCGAGAAGGGCATCTACCCGGCCGTGGACCCGCTGGACTCCACGTCCCGGATCCTGGACCCGCGCTACATCTCGGCGGATCACTACAACGCGGCCATGCGCGTCAAGACGATCCTGCAGAAGTACAAGGACCTCCAGGACATCATCGCGATCCTCGGTATCGACGAGCTGGGCGAGGAGGACAAGCTCGTCGTCCACCGTGCCCGTCGTGTGGAGCGCTTCCTGTCCCAGAACACCCACGTCGCCAAGCAGTTCACCGGCGTGGACGGCTCGGACGTGCCGCTCGACGAGTCGATCGCCGCGTTCAACGCGATCTGCGACGGTGAGTACGACCACTTCCCCGAGCAGGCGTTCTTCATGTGCGGTGGCATCGAGGACCTCAAGGCCAACGCCAAGGAGCTGGGCGTCTCCTGAGCCCCGTGCTCATCTGAGAGGGGCTGGGCACCTCCCTCCGGGGTCGCACCCGGCGGGGGTGTGTCCGCCCCTCTCTCCACGCCCTCTAGAATTGACCCACACCCGGCACAACCGCCGGGTGGTGACCCGAGGAGCCACCCTTGGCTGCTGAGCTGCACGTCGAGCTGGTCGCCGCGGACCGCCAGGTCTGGTCCGGCGAGGCCACCCTGGTCGTCGCGCGCACCACGTCCGGCGACATCGGCGTCATGCCCGGTCACCAGCCGCTGCTCGGTGTGCTGGAATCGGGCCCGGTGACCATCCGTACGAGTGATGGTGGAACGGTCGTCGCCGCGGTGCACGGCGGTTTCATCTCGTTCGCCGACAACAAGCTCTCCCTGCTGGCCGAGATCGCCGAGCTGTCGGACGAGATCGATGTCCAGCGCGCGGAGCGGGCGCTGGAGCGCGCGAAGTCGGACGCGGACGCGTCCGCCGAGCGCCGCGCAGATGTCCGCCTGCGTGCGGCGGCAGCGCGCTGAACCAGCGCGCTGTGTGATGACGTCACTCAGCCGCGGCCGGTACCGGAG
>NZ_JBHYKH010000136.1:13961-18628 GCF_042741275.1 Streptomyces sp. NPDC058964 | reverse complement strand
GGTCTCGGTGTTTTTTAAACGCGACCGGTATCACGGTGTTGGTCCCCGCCGTCGACGGCGTCGAGGTCTGCCTGAAGAAGCCGATCGACGACAAGGCCGCCGGGCTGAAGCTGCCCGCGGGCAGGGTCACGCTCGACGGCGAGCAGGCGCTGGGCTATGTGCGGGCCCGCAAGTCGCTCGGCGACGGGAGCGACACCGACCGGATGGACCGGCAGCAGCTCTTCCTCGGGGCGCTGGTCAACAAGGTCCAGAGCGACGACGTACTGCTGAATCCCGTGAAGCTCTATCCCGTGCTGGACGCGGCGACCTCGTCGTTGACCACCGACCCCGAACTGGCCAGTTTGCGCGGTTTGTACCAACTGGTGCGCGGCCTGCGGAACATCCCCACCGAACATGTGCGCTTTCTGACCGTTCCACGCGAGTCGTACGTCTACGACTCCAATCGCGACCAGCTCGTGGAGCCCGATGCCGAGAAGCTGTTCGCGCGCCTGCGCGCCGACGAACCGGTGGCGGTGGCCGGGTCCATCTCCTCGGAATACGGCACGAGCAGCGGCAAATCGGACGGGGACTCCGACGGCCGGAACGACCCCTCTCCCGCACCCACATTCCGGGGAAGCACGGCCGCGGAGGGCACCTGCGGGTAAAGCGTGCGCCAAGGTAGCGAACCTTTGTTCAGGGGAATGAGGCGGATTGCCCGGTTGTAGGGACGTGGAATTTGTCACCGCCGTCACCCAATCCTGAACTGGGCGGATAGTGTGAGCGATCCGGTGCACCACGCCGCGAGCTCCGTCCTGGGGTCGTGCACTGATTGACCGAGACCCGAGCGCCTCGTGGGGGGGAAAGGCGCCGCGTGGCCCCAACGGAGGATTCGGACAACCGTGGACGCGCAAGGCCGTGGGCGGGCGGACAACATCGACCCCGCAGACCAGTGGGTACTCAATCCGAGCACCGGCGAATACGAACTGCGACTGACTCCTTCCGCACCGCAGTCGTCGGTTCCGCGCCCCCGCAGATCCGGCCCCCGCGCGGGTGGCGCCGGCGCTGCCCGCGACCGGGTGGCCGCACCGAGGCGGGGCGAGGAGTCCGGGACTCCGAGCCGGGAGGTTCCGTCGCCGCGCAGGCGCCGGGGCGAGCCCGAGCCGCCGCCGGGGCGCCGCAACCGGCGGCCGGTGAAGAAGAAGTCGAAGGCGAAGAAGATACTGCTGTGGACCGGCGGGACGATGGCCTTCGTGCTGATCGCCGTCTCGGCCGCCGCGTATCTCTACATCCAGCACCTGAACGACAACATCACGTCCGTCTCCGACGACGGCGCGAGCACCGGTGGCTTCAGCAAGGACAAGGCGATCAACATCCTGCTGATCGGCACCGACAAGCGCACCGGCAAGGGCAACGAGGGCTACGGTGACAAGGGCAGCGTCGGCCACGCCGACACCAACATCCTGCTGCACGTCTCCAAGGACCGCTCGAACGCCACCGCGCTGAGCATCCCGCGCGACCTGATCGTGAACATCCCGGACTGCCCGACGCAGCAGGCCGACGGCTCCGAGAAGGTCATCCCGGGCACGCAGAACGTCCGCTTCAACACGAGCCTCGGGCAGGACGGGCGTACGCCGAGCTGCACCATGCGCACGGTGACGGAGCTGACCGGGATCAAGCCCGACAACTTCATGGTCGCCGACTTCAACGCGGTCAAGACACTGACCACGGCGGTCGGCGGGGTCGACGTCTGCCTGGGCAAGGACATCAACGACAGCGACTCGCACCTGAAGCTCTCCAAGGGCACCCACAACATCTCGGGCGAGCAGGCACTGGCGTTCGTGCGCACCCGGCACTCCGTCGGCTTCGGTGGTGACCTGAGCCGCATCGGGCTGCAGCAGCAGTTCCTCAGCGCGCTGATGCGCAAGCTCAGCTCCAACTCGACGCTCACCAGCCCGACGAAGATGCTGAAGCTCGCCGAGACCGGCACCAAGGCGCTGACCGTCGACTCCAAGCTGGACAGCATCGGCAAGCTCAAGGACCTCGGTCTCGAGCTGGGCAAGCTCAACCCGAAGAACCTGACCTTCACGACCGTCCCGGTCGTGGACAACCCGGCCGAGAAGATCAAGGCGACCGTCGTCCTCAACGAGTCGAAGGCGCCCGAGGTCTTCCAGGCGATCAAGGACGACGTCTCCTTCACCGACGTGAAGAAGAAGCAGAAGGCCGTCAAGGACGCGCAGGCCGCGCGGCTGAAGGGCACCAAGTCCGCGGCCTCCGAGGTGCGGGTGCGGATCCTCAACGGCGGGGCCGCGGACGGCAGCGCGCAGGAGACCCTGCAGTGGCTGCAGAACGAGCAGGGGGTGGTCAAGTCGGAGAACGCGGGCAACGCGCCGGCGGAGCTGGGCAAGACCACGCTCGAGTACGCGCCCGACCAGGCGGCCCAGGCGCGCGAGCTGGCCTCCCTCATGGGGCTGTCCGGATCCGCGATGAAGCCCGGCAAGAGCGTGACCAACTCCCAGGGCCTGCCGGCGATGACGCTGACCCTGGGCAAGGACTTCAAGGGCGCGGGGGTGTCCCTCACGACTCCGACGAAGGCGCCGGATGTTGATAAGTCAACGGCAGACAAGGTGAAGTGCGCCAAGTAGGTAACCCAACGGGTCCCTCGTGCGTCTAACCGGACGCGGGAGGGACCCGTTGTCAGGCGCAGGGCGGGGAGGGCGGGAAGTTGGCGCAGAGCAGTGTGCGGGGGGAGGTTCCTGCGGTCGAGGACACGATGTCACTCACACCGCAGGAGCCGGACGCGGGCGGCGGCAGGCACGGCGGCGGACGGCGCAGAGGCGGTCCGCAGAGCGGGCGGCCGCGACGCAGACGGCGCGTGCTGCGCTGGTCGGCGACCGTGCTGGCGGTGGTGATACTCGGTACGGCCGGCGCCGGATACCTGTACTACCAGCACCTCAACAGCAACATCCAGAAGGGTGAGCGCGACAGCGGCGACTCCAAGGCGAGGAAGACCGCGCCGAACGCCGCCGGCCAGACGCCGCTGAACATCCTGCTGATCGGCTCCGACAGCCGTAACTCCGCCGAGAACGTGAAGCTCGGCGGCAGCAAGGACAACCGCGGCAACCCGCCGCTGGGCGATGTGCAGATGCTCATCCACCTGTCCGCGGACCGCAAGAGCGCCGCGATGGTCAGCATTCCGCGTGACACGAGGGTCGACATCCCCAAGTGCACGGACCCCACCACCGGCCGGCAGTACCCGGCGACCAACACCATCATCAACGAGTCGCTGGCCCGCGGCGGCGCCGGCTGCACGCTGGCCACCTGGCAGAACCTCACCGGGGTCTACATCGACCACTGGATGACGATCGACTTCGCCGGTGTGGTGCGGATGGCCGACGCCATCGGCGGTGTCGACGTCTGCGTCAAGCAGAACGTGTGGGACCACCCGACGGCCTCGGTGCCCGGGGGCTCCGGACTGAAGCTGACGGAGGGCACACACAAGGTCAAGGGCAAGAAGGCCCTGCAGTGGCTGCGCACCCGGCACGCCTGGGGCAGCGACCTGATGCGGGCCCGGGCCCAGCACATGTACCTGAACTCGATGATCCGCACGCTGAAGCAGCAGAACGTCTTCACCGACACCGGGCGGCTGACGGACCTGGCCGAGGCGGCCACGAAGTCCCTGAAGGTCTCCGAGGAGATCGGCACGGTCAAGAAGCTGTACGACCTGGGCATGGAGCTCAAGTCGGTGCCGACGGACCGCATCACCTCGGTGACCATGCCGAACGTCGCCGACCCGCAGAACTCCGAACACGTCGTACCGGACGGAGCCAACGCCGAGAAGGTGTGGCAGATGCTCCGTGACGACGTGCCGCTCGACAAGAACGGCAAGGCGTCCGGCGCGAAGAAGAAGACCGGCACACAGACCAAGGCGCCCTCGGTCGAGCCCGGCCGGCTCGGCGTGCAGGTGCAGAACGCCACACGGACCTCCACCGAGCCGCCGGTCGGCCAGCGGGCGAGCGCGATCGCCCAGGTGCTCGCGGGCAAGGGCTTCACCAGGGCCGCGGCGGACACAACGGCGGCGCTGTCCGAGGACCGCACGGTCGTGCAGTACCCGAGCGCGGACCTGCAGGGCGATGCCCAGTCCGTCGCCAAGGCGCTGGGGATTCCGATGAGTTCGGTGAAGAAGTCGACCGCCGTCTCGGGCGTCACCGTCGTCGTCGGGGCCGACTGGCGGACGGGGACGACGTACCCCAAGGAGTCCGCGCCGAAGGCGGGCGACCTGCCCAGCAACTCCGACGCCATCAACGGCTCGGACAAGACGCAGTGCATGGACGTGTACAAGGTCTACCAGTGGTAGCACCCGGGTAGCCGGGCACCAGGTGCCGGCGCCCGCCCGCACCGCGGGCCGCCGGCACCACAGCGTTCATGTGCACAGGTAACTCATACATGCCTGCAGAACAATGCGGGCGTGCCCAGGCCCGGGAGCCGGGCACCGGTGAAAGGCGTGGGCGGGAGGCGGCAATGGTGCAGAGCAGCGTGCGGGGGGAGGTGTCCCCGGCCGAGGACATGACGGGCCTCATACCGCAGGACCAGGACGCGGCGGGGGGGCGCGGCCGGGGGGCGGGGGGGGGGGGGGGCGCGCGGGAGCGGGCGGCTCGGGCCGCACACCGCGCGCGAGCGCGCCCCGCCCG
>NZ_JBHYKH010000136.1:10095-13951 GCF_042741275.1 Streptomyces sp. NPDC058964 | reverse complement strand
GCCCCGGGCCGCTGCAAGCGCCGGCCCAAACCCGCGCCGCCCCGCCGGCCCGGGCGCCGGGCGGGCGGCGGGGCGGCGGCCGGCGCCACGGCAGAGACGGCAGAGACGGCCGCAAACGGCGCGGAAGACGCGCCCTGCGCTGGTCGGCGCTGGTCCTGGCGGTGGCGATACTCGGCACGGCCTGCGCCGGATACCTCTACTACCAGCACCTCAACGCCAACCTAAAGAAGGACCCGCTCAACATCGGCGACTCCAAGGACCGGGCGGCCGAGCCGAAGGCCAACGCGGCGGGCCAGAAGCCGCTGAACATCCTGCTGATCGGCTCCGACGGCCGGAACAACGCCGCGGACCAGAAACTCGGCGGCGCCAAGGACACCTTCAACACCGCGCCCCGCGCCGACGTCCAGATGCTGCTCCACCTGTCGGCGGACCGCTCCAACATGTCGGTGATCAGCATGCCGCGCGACACGCTGCTGCGGATCCCCAAGTGCACGGACCCCGACAGCGGCAAGGTGTATCCGGCGAGCACCTGGCCGACCATGACGAACGACTCCCTGGGCCGCGGTGGCCCCGGCTGCACGGTGGCGACCTGGGAGAAGCTGACCGACATCCACATCGACCACTTCATGATGGTCGACTTCTCGGGTGTGGTGTCCATGGCGGACGCCATCGGTGGCGTCCCGGTGTGCGTGGACGCCAACATCTACTCGCACACCTCTTCCGGCCACGGCTCGGGCCTCAAGCTGAAGAAGGGCACCACCTCCGTCAAGGGCAAGCAGGCCCTGCAGTGGCTGCGCACGCGCTACGGCTTCGAGGACGGCAGCGACATCGCCCGCACCAAGGCCCAGCACATGTACATGAACTCGATGGTCCGCCAGCTGCGCGCCAACGCCACGCTCAGCAACCCCGGCAGGCTGCGGGACCTGGCCGAGACGGCCACCAAGGCGCTGACGGTGGACACCGGCCTCGGGACCGTGACGCAGCTCTACGACCTGAGCAAGGAGCTGAAGAAGGTCCCCACCGAGCGCATCACCATGACGACCATGCCATGGGTGTACTCCTCGGACGGCAACCGGGTACTGCCCAGACCGGCCGACGCGGCGAAGCTGTTCCGGCTGGTGCGCGAGGACATCGCGCTGGACGGCAAGGACAAGAGGAAGACCGCGAAGCCGGAAACCTCCACGGACCCGGCGGCGCCGGACGACGAGATCGCCGTGCAGGTGCAGAACGGCACCCGGAGCGGCACCGCGACAGCGGTCTCCGGCCGGGCGGGCACGATCGCCCGGCTGCTCGCCGGCATGGGCTTCGACGAGGCGGTCGCGGACACCTCCACGCTGCTCGCCGAGGAACGGACGGTCGTGCGATACCCGAGCGCCGATCTTGAGGGGGACGCTCAGCGGGTGGCCAAGGCGCTCGGCATCCCGACGAGCCAGGTGAAGAAGTCGACGGACGTGTCCGGGGTCACGCTCGTGGTCGGCGCGGACTGGCGCTCCGGAACCAAGTACGTTGCCACGGAGGAGGACGACACGACGCCAAAGTCGGCGAGCGCACTCAACGGCGCGGACACCAAGGCGTGCATGCACGTCGACCCGGACTACACCTGGTAGTCCGGGCCGGATCCGGTACGGCGGTGCTCAGTCGGCGGCGAGCACCGCCGGACGGCGGGACGCGATGACCCGCTTCGCCAGCGACTTCGGGCTGGTGAGGAAGCCCCAGCCCCACGACATGTGCATGGTGGCCAGGGCGACGGGGATCTGCAGCCGGGCCTTCAGCGGCAGCCCCCTGCCCGCCGGGACCGACCCGGAGACGATCGCCGCGAGATAGCCACCGGGGATCACGAAGCCCAGCGGGGTCAGGGCCGCGCCGGCCACGAGGCCGGCCACGATCGCGCACACCGCGGCCGGCGGGGCGAGGTAGCGCAGGTTGATGGAGCCCTCGTGGTAGCGGGCGACGACGTGCCGCCAGCGGCCGTAGTCCTTGTACTGCTTTGCGAGCGCCTTCACGCTGGGCCGCGGCCGGTACGACACCCTCAGCTCCGGCGAGAACCAGATCAGTCCGCCGGCCTCGCGGATGCGGAAGTTCAGCTCCCAGTCCTGGGCGCGGATGAACTCCTCGTTGTAGCCGCCCTGCCGTTCGAGGGCCTCGCGCCGGAAGACGCCGAGGTAGACGGTTTCGGCGGGGCCCGCTTCGCCACCTGTGTGGAAGGCCGCGTTCCCGACGCCGATCTTCGAGGTCATCGCGGCCGCGACCGCGTGCTCCCAGTCGTTCTCGCCCTCGGCGTGCATGATGCCGCCGACGTTCTGCGCGCCGGTCTCCTCCAGGAGGCGTACGGCCGTCGCGATGTAGTTCGGCGAGAGCATGCCGTGGCCGTCGACGCGCACCACGACCGGATGGCTCGAGGCCTTGATCGCGGCGTTGAGCGCGGCAGGCGTGCGGCCTGTCGGGTTCGGGACGGTGTGGACGCGCGGGTCTTCGGCCACGAGTTCGGCGGCGATCTCGTCCGTGCGGTCCGTGGACGGACCGAGGGCGATCACGACCTCCATCTCACCGGCGTACTGCTGCGCGAGGATCGCTTGGACGGCCCCGCGCAGATGCCGCTCCTCGTTGAGGACGGGCATGATCACAGAAACTGCGGGGAGCCGCACGTCGGGCTTGGCGTTCATAGGGGGCTCACGTTACCGCGAACGGGGGACACCGGTGCGCGCCACCGGTCCTCTGCCGCGGGCTGGAGATCGTATGGGCCTACGGTGCTCACGATCCCACGAACGGCTCCGGGCCCAGAGTCCCAGCGGAGGTTGCCTCATGCCCGCCACGCCGCCGCGCTCCCCCGCACGCCCGCAGCGCCGCCCGCGACCGCCCCAGCCGCCGCGTGCGCTGGTGCCGCCCAAACGGCGGAGGCGGCCGCGCTGGGCCATGCGGGCGGTGACCACCCTGTCGGTGGTGGTGCTCGCTTCGGCCGGGATCGGGCACGCGGTGGTCACCAGCCTCGACGCGGGCATCGCCCGGGTCGACCCGTTCAAGGACATGAAGAACCGGCCGCAGGGCGGCCACGGCATGAACGTCCTGCTGGTCGGCACCGACGGCCGCGACAAGATCACGGAGCAGGAGCGGCGGAAGTACCGGCTCGGCGGGGTGCCCTGCCACTGCACCGACACCATCATGATCGTGCACCTGTCGGAGGACCGGGAGCGGGCGAGCGTGGTGAGCCTGCCGCGCGACTCGTACGCGGAGGTGCCCGAGCACGTCGACGAGACGACCGGCGCGCGGCACGGACCGCATCCCGTCAGGATCAACGCGGCGTACGCGGAGGGCGGGCCGCAGTTGACCGTGCGCACGGTCGAGAACATGACGCATGTGAAGATCGACCACTATCTGGAGGTCGACTTCACCACCTTCATGAAGACCGTGGACGTGCTCGGCGGGGTCAAGATCTGCACGGCGGAGCCGCTGAAGGACTCGTACACCGGCCTCGACCTGCCGGCGGGCACGCACACCCTGATGGGCGGGGAGGCCCTGCAGTACGTCCGCTCCCGGCACGTGGACGGGGCGAGCGACCTGGGCCGGATGAAGCGGCAGCAGCGCTTCATGGCGGCGCTGATCGACCGGGCGACGTCCTCCGGGGTGCTGCTGAACCCGCTGCGCTTCCGTGACGTGACACGGGCCGTGCTGGGCTCGGTGCGCGCGGACGTGGGCCTCGGTTCGGACGAGCTGCTGGACCTGGGCCGGGCGATGCGGAAGTGGGGGCCCCCCCCCACCGCGGTTACCCACGAGCCCAGCCGCCGGGGGTAAAATATAGTGCGCCGCGGCGGGGCGGCCGGGACGTGGGGGGGGGGCGGGGGGGGGGGAGAGGGAGGCG
>NZ_JBHYKH010000136.1:0-10085 GCF_042741275.1 Streptomyces sp. NPDC058964 | reverse complement strand
GGGGGTGCCCCGGGGCGGGGGGCTGGGGATGTCCCCCCCCACCCAGCCCGTTTTCACCCGGGTCCCTCTCGGCCGGATGAAATACGTCGTGCCCGGCGTCGGCTCGACGCTGAAGTGGGACGAGGCCGGGGCGGACAAGCTGTTCCAGTCGCTGCGCGACGACAAGCCGCTCGCGGTGAACCGTCCGCCGCGCGGCCCGGCCGCCGTGCCGGTGGGGGTGGCCCCGCAGCAGATCCGGGTCCAGGTGGAGAACGGCACCTCGACCGCCGGGCTGGCCAGGCGCCTCGACACTGCGCTGGCCGCGACCGGCTTCGCCACCACCCATCACCCGGTGACCTCGGCCGAACAGTCGGTACGGCGGACGGTGATCGTCTACGACCCCCACTGGGACCGCTCCGCCAGATCGCTGGCGGCGGCCCTGCCGGGCAGCGAGCTGCGGGCCAGGCCCGGCCAGGGGGCGGTGCTGAAGGTGATCGCGGGCGCGGACTCCAACGACGTACGGAAGGTGAAGGCGCAGGATCCGGCCCAGGGGACGTCCGGGGTGGTGCGGGGGGACGAGGTGGTGTGCCCCTGACACACGGGCCGGTGGGTCCGCGCCGCTGGGGCTTCCCCGGTTTCCGCCGGTCCTCCGGCTAGTCCTCGTATCCCTCCGCCGCTCGCCGCTCGCGCAGTTCCCTGATCGCCTGGCGGCGGGCGAGGCGGTGGGTGCGGCGGATCTGGGCCTCCTGGTAGCGGCGCGGGTGGTGGGGGGGCGCGGGGCCGACCGGCGGGGGGGTGGGGGGGGTGGCGGGGGGGGCGCCCCCGGGGGTGAAGAGGTGTGCGCGGCCGCCCGGGGGTGGGGGGGGTGTGCCCGGGGGGGTGCGGGGGCGCGCGGGCGGCCCCCGGGGGGGCTTGCCGTCCGCGTCGACCGCGGCGAAGACCAGGTAGGCGGAGCCGACCTGGGTGGCCGGCGCGGACTCGTTCCAGCGTTCGGCCAGGACCCGGACGCCGACCTCCATCGAGGTCCGGCCGGTCCAGTTGACCTGGGCCTTCACATGGACCAGATCGCCGACGCGGACCGGCTCCAGGAACGCCATCTCGTCCATGGAGGCGGTGACGGCGGGTCCCTCGCTGTGCCGTCCGGCCACCGCACCCGCCGCGTCGTCGACCAGCTTCATGATCACGCCGCCGTGCACCGTGCCCAGGAGGTTGGTGTCGTTGTGGGTCATGATGTGGCTCAGCGTGGTGCGGGACGCCGAAGTGGGCTTGCCCGGGATGTCCGATACACCCGACTCTGCGGCGGGGGCCTGGTCTGTCATGACCCCCACCTTATGCCGAAGCGACATTCACGGAATTTGTGTCAGCTTCGCAACAGCGGTGCCCTGATTTTTCGACGCCCCTTGTAAGGGACACCTCGACACCCTGCACACTGGGGCCCATGAACGATTGGCCCGAGGGATGGTCCGACGATAACCGCGGCAACCGGTACGGACGCGGTAGCGCCAACGCGCAGCCTGAGGGCGCCCGCGTCATGCGCCAGGTCCGGCGCGGCCCGGCGGCTCCGCCCGGGCAGGGCGGGTACGGCAACGGCGGCCCGTCGGGACCGCCGTACGGCGCAGGCGTCCCGCAGCAGCCGTCGTACGTCGACGGCCAGGGATACGACGACGGCTACGGCGACTACGACAGCGGCTACAACACCGGCCAGGTGTACGGCGGCGGTGGCGGCCGGGGCGACGGCTTCGTTCCCAACGACAACGACGCGGACCCGGACGTCGGACGCTACCGGCCGCGGCCGAACTGGCGCCGCCGGATCAAGTGGACCGTGATCACGCTGGCGACCGTGCTGGTGGTCACATCGGTGGCGACCTACTTCTGGGCCGATTCCAAGCTCCACCGCGACGTCGACCTGTCCAAGGTCATAGACCGGCCGGAGGCGGGCGAGGGCACCAACTACCTGATCGTCGGCTCCGACAGCCGCAAGGGCATGTCGGCCGAGGACAAGAAGAAGCTGCACACCGGCTCCGCCGAGGGCCAGCGCACCGACTCGATGATGATCCTGCACGTCGGTGACAACGGCGACACCCTGATCTCGCTGCCGCGTGACTCGAACGTCACGATCCCGAAGTTCCAGGGCTCGGAGTCCGGCAAGATCAAGGGCCCGCTCGGTACGAACAAGCTGAACGCGGCGTACGCGTTCGACGGCCCGACGCTCCTCGTGCGGACGATCGAGTACAACACCGGCCTGCACATCGACCACTACGTCGAGATCGGCTTCGCCGGCTTCGCGAACATCGTCGACGCGGTCGGTGGTGTCGAGATCGACATCGACAAGGGCTTCAAGGACAAGTACTCGGGCGCCGACTTCAAGGCGGGCAAGCAGACGCTGAACGGCGAGGAGGCACTGGCCTTCGTCCGTACCCGGCACGCCTTCGCGGCCAGCGACCTGCAGCGCACGAAGAACCAGCAGAAGTTCCTGGCGGCCCTGGCCCACCAGGTGGCCACCCCGTCGACGGTCCTGAACCCCTTCAAGTTCTACCCGACCATGGGCGCGGGCCTGGACTCCCTCACGGTCGACAAGGACATGAGCCTGTGGGACCTGGCGTCGATGTTCTGGGCGATGAAGAGCGTCAGCGGCGGTGAGGGCAAGTCCATGAACATGCCGATCTCGGGTTCCACAGGCGGCAACCTCGTCTGGGACAAGGCGAAGGTGAAGACCCTCGTGGACGAGCTGAAGAACGACCAGCCCGTGACGGTCGGCGGAAACTGAGGCACCGCGGCACCACGGCACCGAAAGGGCACCCCTCGGGGTGCCCTTTCGCGCTGTCGGGCGGGGGTCACATACGCGCGCCCGCCATCGTCCGGCACGTCTCCGCGCAGCGGCGACACGCCTCCGCGCACCGCATCATCTGCGGGTCGTCCGGCATGGCCATACACGCCTCGGCGCACATCTCGCACGCCTTGGCACACATCGCGCACATCTCGGGGGACATCGGCGAGCGGCGCATCATCATGTCCGCGCACATTCGGGTCACCTCGGAGCAGTCCATGAGCGCGCGCATGATCTGCATCTGGGCCTGGCCGCCCATCTGCATGCAGGAGCTCATGGTCTCCTCGCAGACGGTGTGACAGGACATGCACGCCTCGACGCAGTCCTGCATCTCCTTGCTCATGGCGCTCATGGTTCCGGGCTGGGTCATGGCTCCTCCTGAGAGGGAGAGGGGCCCCGGACGGGCCCCGCGTGCTTCCGTCCTACGCCCGACCGCCGGGTAGTGCCATTCGTACTACGGCTTCCTGCCCACGCCCGGTCAGAAGTTGGAGATCACGCTGGTGATCACCTGCTCGATCGTCTCGGCCTTCTTCGCGTCGTACGCCTGCCCGCCGCCGGCGTCCGCGATCTCCTGGAGCACGGTCCTGCCGTGCTTGTCGTTCTCGTCGGCTTCGTTTCCGTAGGCGATGGTGAAGATGCGGATCTGAGGCTGTCCGGGGTCGCTGATCCGTCTGAGCAGTTCCTCCTTGGCCAGGCTCCCGTTGTCCTCGTTGCGCCCGTCGGTGAGCAGGACGATCGCGTTGATGGCCTTCGGGTCGTAGTGCTCGCGCATGGTGCGCACCTCGGCGTCGAGCGTGTCGTACAGCCCGGTCGCGCCTTCCGGCCGGAGGTTGTCGACGTTGTCGGCCAGCAGCCGTGCGCGCGTGCCGCCCTTCAGCTTCTCGTCGTACGGGCCGAGCGGTACCAGTTCCTTGTAGTCGCGCCCGCCGCCGAGGACGTCCGCGTCGGAGAACTTCACCAGTCCGACGCGGTCGGTGCCGCTGAACTCGCCGAAGAGCCGGGGCTCGGCGGCCTTCAGACGCTCGATCTTGGTGTCGCCGGTGCCGGGGATCTCGTCGTTCATGGACTCCGAGCTGTCGATGACGACCAGCACGTTGGCGCGGCGGCGCAGGGTGGGCCAGATGGCCAGCAGGTGCTGGAGCACGTCGCCCCGGGGCATCGGCATGCGCGTGTACCGAGCGTCCGGCTGCACCTCGTGCGAGTTGCGCAGGAGCGTGGACTCCTTGACGACCCGGCCGTCGTGCGCGCGGAAGCCGTAGGGCGCGAACTGGCCGGCGTAGACCTGGGGACTCTGCAGGTAGGCGAGGAAGTCGTCGGCCACCGCCCGCTTGGCGGCGCTCATCCCGTTCAGTTCGATGTACGGGTGGTCCGAGAAGGGGACTCCGTCCTTCGGATAGAACGAGACCAGCGGGGTCTCCGGCGGCGCGGTCCGCGCGCAGCCGTCCTGCTTGCTGAGCGCACCGCACGGGTAGCCCGCGTCGTAGGCCGCCACGGTGCTCTCCTCCAGCGCGATGGCGGAGATGTACGACATGGCCTTGTCGGGGCCGCCGCGTTCCGCCCGGCGGAGGTTGGACAGGAAGGTCAGTGTCGTGTCGCCGTAGTGGACCGTGGCCTGCTCGATGCTCTCGACGAAAGCCCGGTTGGCGGGGTTGTCGAGGTGCACTCTGCCCAGTTCACCGCTGGTGCCCGTCTTGGCGAAGAAGGCGGCGACGGTGGCGTTGAGCCCGGAGGTGGAGTACCCGGGGTTGGTCTTGCCGAGCTTGAACGCGCCCCACTCCGGATGGCCGTGCCGTGCCCAGAAGGCGTCCGCGCTCTTTGCCCACTCGGCCAACTCGCTCCAGGTGAACCGCCGTTCGGGCCAGTCCAGGGCCTCGGCCATCGGCTTCGGCATGGCGATGGTCAGCGGGCTCTGCACGATCGATCCGGCCTTCGCCGGGAACTGTGCCCTGTTCCGCCCCTTCGCGGTGGCACGGGCCAGCGAGAGCCATGAACTCCCGGCGGGCGACCACACGTCCGGCCTGTGCCCGTCGGACTCGCGCCAGCCGTCGACGAGCGCCCGCATCACCTCGCCGGAGTTCCCGTCGTCGATCTGGATGCCCCAGCACCTCCCGCCTGCTAATCGGTGCCCGTAGGCCCGCGCCGCATGGCGCAGGGGCTCGGACTTGTCCACGGAAGCGGCGATGTGGAGCGTGCCGGACGTGCCGTGGCACGCCGGCAGCCTGGAGAGCGGCTGCCGGCTGCTGGACTCGGTGGTGCCGCCCGGCGGGGGGATGTGGGGTGCCGAGACGATCCCGGCCACCAGAAGGAGCGCGACGCCGGTCAGGACCTTCTTGCCGGTCGCCGGTCTGCTTCTCCACCAGCCGGTGAGTTCGCGTGCCCTGCGTCGGGCGGGCGAGGTGCGTCCGGGCTGGTGCTCCACGAGGACGGCGACGGCCGCCTCGGCCGCGTTCGCGGCCGCTCGCTGCTGGCCGCCCGCCGCGTCGGCACCGCTCTTGTTGCCGTCCGCCTTGTCGCTGATCCCGCGGATGACGAGCGCTTCGGTGCGGCTGAGCCGAGCCGCGTTGCAGAAGCCGAAGCCCTCCATCTCGATGGCCACGGCGTCCTGGTAGGTGCTGTCGAGCCGCCTGCGGATGCTGCCGGACCTGATGTCGAGGACGATCTGGCTGGAGGCGATCGGCTTGAAGTGACGTCGGCTGCGCACCGTCGCGTGGAGCGCCGTCTGCCGGAGCGGGTGCGAGGCGTCGATGGCACGAGGCCGGGCGCCGCGCCCCTGGTGCGACTCCTTGGCCCCGTGGATGTCGTACACCTTGGTGGCGATCACGACGTCCCCGGGGACGATGTCGTCCTTGAGTCCGCCCGCGACCCCGACCAGGAGCGCGGCGAGCGGCTTGAAGGTGCTCAGGAGGTTCTGCGTCACCAGACCCGCGTCGGAGTTCCCCTCACCCACCTGGGCCAGGTGAACGGTCCACGGGACGTGAGCGCCCTTGAGCAGGTACGTCAGCACGACGGTGCCGTTGGACCGGTCCGTGCCCCGGGGCTGGGCACCCCTGGCCTCCAGATGGGAGCGCAGCGCTTCGAACTCGACGGGAAGCGCCGTGACGACGACCGCGGTGCAAGAAGGACGGACTGCTGTCACCGGGACCAACCGATCTTGACGTCGACCTCGGCACCCCTGCCGAGCCGGGCCAACAAGCTATCATCGGACACCCCTCAACATCCTTGACATACAAGGACATTGGGCGGACACCGGGAGGCATGCGCAAGCGGCCCCCCGTCCGCACCGGACGGGGGGCCACGAGGTCGCGGGGAACCGGAGCCCTTCGGCGGCTCGCCCTACGGCAGGTTGCGGGCCATGACGATGCGCTGAACCTGGTTGGTTCCCTCGTATATTTGCGTGATCTTCGCGTCGCGCATCATCCGCTCCACCGGGTAGTCCCGGGTGTAGCCGTAGCCGCCGAGGAGCTGGACCGCGTCGGTGGTGACCTCCATCGCCACGTCGGAGGCGAAGCACTTGGCGGCGGCGCCCTGGAAGGTGAGGTCGCTGTCGCCGCGCTCGGACTTGGCGGCGGCCGCGTAGGTCAGCTGACGGGCGGCCTCGATCTTCATGGCCATGTCGGCGAGCATGAACTGGATGCCCTGGAAGTCGGCGATCGCCTTGCCGAACTGCTTGCGCTCCTGGACGTAGCCCTTGGCGTAGTCGAAGGCACCCTGGGCTACACCGAGCGCCTGGGCGGCGATGGTGATGCGCGTGTGGTCGAGGGTCTTCATCGCCGTGGCGAAGCCGGTGCCCTCCTCACCGATCATGCGGTCGGCGGGGATGCGGACGTTGTCGAAGTAGACCTCGCGGGTCGGGGAGCCCTTGATGCCGAGCTTCTTCTCCGGGGCGCCGAAGGAGACACCCTCGTCCGACTTCTCGACGACGAAGGCGGAGATGCCCTTGGTGCGCTTGGCGGGGTCGGTCACGGCCATGACCGTGTAGTAATCGGAGACGCCCGCGTTGGTGATCCAGCGCTTGACGCCGTTGAGGACGTAGTGGTCGCCGTCGCGGACCGCCTTGGTCTTCATGCCGCCGGCGTCCGAGCCCGCCTCCGGCTCGGAGAGGCAGTACGAGAACATCGCCTCGCCCTTGGCCAGGGGCGAGAGGTACCTCTTCTTCAGGTCCTCGGACCCGGAGAGGATCACCGGCAGGGACCCCAGCTTGTTGACGGCCGGGATCAGCGAGGAGGACACGCAGGCGCGTGCCACCTCCTCGATCACGATCACGGTGGCCAGGGCGTCCGCGCCCGCGCCGCCGTACTCCTCGGGCACGTGCACGGCGTGCAGGTCGTTGGCGACCAGGGCGTCCAGGGCCTCCTGCGGGAAGCGGGCCTCCTCGTCCACCGCGGTGGCGTACGGCGCGATCTTCGCCTCGACCAGGGAGCGGACGGCGTCTCGGAGCATGTCGTGCTCCTCGGCAGGGCGGTACAGGTCGAAGTCAGCCGATCCGGCCACGGTCTCTCACGCTCCAAAGACGCAGTGATACTGACGCTAATTACCGTTAAGTAACTCAAATTTTAAGGCGCGGCCCTGGGCACGCCTACGTGACCTTGGCGACAGCGGGGAAGTTGCCCGCGAAAGGCCTTGCGCATGCCCCGACTATGCTCGGGCTCCGCACCGGTACACGTACCCCTCTGGAGCATCGATGAGCCTCAAGATCACCGTGATCGGCACCGGCTATCTCGGCGCCACCCACGCCGCGGCCATGGCCGAGCTGGGGTTCGAGGTGCTGGGGCTCGATATCGTGCCCGAGAAGATCGCGATGCTGGAACGCGGCGAGACCCCGATGTACGAGCCGGGGCTGGAGGAACTGCTGCGCCGGCACGTGGCCGGTATCGAGGGCTCCTCCGGGCGGCTCCGGTTCACCATGGACTGGGCCGAGGTGGCGGAGTTCGGTGACGTCCACTTCGTCTGTGTGAACACCCCGCAGAAGCACGGCGAGTACGCGGCGGACATGTCGTACGTCGACGCCGCGATCGCCTCCCTCGCCCCGCATCTGACCGGTCCCGCGCTCGTGGTCGGAAAGTCCACCGTGCCCGTCGGCTCCGCCGACCGGCTCGCCGCCGACCTGGCCGGGCACGCGCCCGCCGGCGCCGACGCCGAGCTGGCCTGGAACCCGGAGTTCCTGCGTGAGGGCTTCGCCGTGCAGGACACGCTGCACCCCGACCGGATCGTGGTCGGCGTGCGCAGCGAGCGCGCCGAGAAGCTGCTGCGCGAGGTGTACGCGACGCCGGTCGGCGACGGCACGCCGTTCGTGGTGACCGACTTCCCGACCGCCGAGCTGGTGAAGACCTCCGCGAACTCCTTCCTGGCCACGAAGATCTCCTTCATCAACGCCATGGCGGAGGTGTGCGAGGCCGCCGCCGGCGACGTCGTGAAGCTGGCCGAGGCCATCGGGTACGACGACCGGATCGGGAAGAAGTTCCTGCGCGCCGGAATCGGCTTCGGCGGCGGCTGCCTGCCCAAGGACATCCGGGCCTTCATGGCCCGGGCGGGCGAGCTGGGCGCCGACCAGGCACTGACCTTCCTGCGCGAGATCGACTCCATCAACATGCGGCGCCGCGGCCAGATGGTCGAGATGGCCCGGGAGGCGCTGGGCGGCGGCTCGTTCCTGGGCCGGCGGGTCGCGGTCCTCGGTGCCGCATTCAAGCCCGACTCGGACGACGTCCGTGACTCGCCCGCCCTCAACGTGGCGGGCCAGATCCACCTCCAGGGCGGCCAGGTCACGGTGTACGACCCGAAGGGCATGGACAACGCCCGCCGTGTCTTCCCGACGCTGGGGTACGCCGACTCCGCGCTCGCGGCCGTGCGGGGCGCCGACGTGGTCCTGCACCTGACCGAGTGGCGGGAGTTCCGTGAGCTGGACCCGGCCGCGCTGGGCGAGGTCGCGGCGGCCCGGGTGATCCTCGACGGGCGCAACGCTCTCGACCCGGAGCGGTGGCGGCGGGCCGGGTGGACGTACCGCGCGATGGGGCGTCCGACCGCCTGATCTCCCGGAAGCGTACGACGCCGGTTCGGCCGAGGCTCAGTCGGCCGAACCGGCGTCTTGTTGCATTCTGCACCACCAGACCATCGGATGGCCGAGGAACCGGCTGTGGCCTACCCCTCCTTGGCCCGGTACCGGCGCATCTTCGCGCGTGCCCCGCACACCTGCATCGAGCACCAGCGGCCGCGTCCGGCCGGGCTGCGGTCGTAGTACGCCCAGTGACAGGTGACGGCCTCACAGGCCTTCAGCCGGGTCCAGGTGCCCGCCACCAGCGCCTGGGCCACGGCCGCGGCGACACGGGAGAGCAGCGGGGCCGCGTCGGCGGGGGCCAGGGTGGCCGAGCCGTCCCGCTCGTCGACCGCCACGTACAGCGGCGCGCGGGCCAGCAGTTCGCCCAGCGGGGTGACCTCCCGGTGCGGCGGGTGTCCGGCGTGTGCCAGCAGCGCGGCGCGCAGTGACTCGCGCAGTTCGCGGGCGTCCGGCAGGTCGTCCTCCGTGAGCCCGAGGCGGGAGCGGCCGTCCGGCGTGTCGAGCGAGTCGACGCCCGACTCGAGGTCGAGCGTGTTCACCAGGGACTCGACCAGGGCCAGGCCTCCGGGAGCGGGCGATCTCTCACTCATGGCCGTGACGCTACCTTCCGGGAATTCCCTTGCGACGTTACCTCCCATCCGGGAGCATGGGGTAACGGTTACCGGTTACCTGCCTTTAAAGGTAACTCGGAAGTAATTCGATCCGAGGATTCGAGGAGGAGTCATGGCTCTCGCCAGACTGGGCGTCGTCGTCCTTGACTGTCCCGACCCGCGCGCGCTCGCGGAGTTCTACGCGGGGGTCCTGGGCGGCACCGTCGAGGACAACGAGGAGTGGGTCGACCTGAAGGTGCCCGGCGGCCAGGCGCTGGCGTTCCAGGCCGCGCCCGGCTACGTACCGCCGAAGTGGCCCGGGACCGACGGCTCGCAGCAGTTCCATCTGGACCTGGTGGTGGCGGACCTGGACGCGGCGGAGAAGGGGGTGCTGGAGCTGGGCGCGAGGCCTCTGGACGCGGAGGACCGCTCCCGCACCTGGCGGGTGTACGCGGATCCGGCGGGGCACCCTTTCTGTCTCTGCACCAGCTGACCGGGCCGGCCGGGAGGACACCACGGAGCCTGGGCGGGGTCCGTACGTCGTCGTGAGCCGCGTCGTGATGCGCGGCGGCATCGCCACCGTCGCACGGAGCCGGGGGCCTTCCCGGCGGGTGGGGCGTTCGGGGGTACCCACGGC
>NZ_JBHYKH010000135.1:0-18698 GCF_042741275.1 Streptomyces sp. NPDC058964 | reverse complement strand
GGGGCTGGCCGGGCCGGTGAAGGCCGGTGTCGCGGCCGGAGTGGTTGCGGTCGGGGTGGCCGCGGTCGCGCTCGCGCTGATGAACGACAGCCACCCGGCCGGAGAGGTCGCCAGGCCGTCCTCCTCGCCGCCGGTCGTCCGGTCGCAGCCGCCGGCTTCCACGCCCTCGAAGAAGAAGGAGAAGAAGGAGGAGGAGAAGGAGGAGGAACCCGGTCCGAAGGCCCCGGCCGTCGTCCCCGCGGCGGCTCCGCCCCCGGCCCGGACCGCGTCCCCCACTCCCGGCCGGAGCCCCGGGCCGGCACCGAGCCCGCGCCCGGCACCGCCGCGGACCCCCGCGCCCGGGCCGCCGCCGAGGCCCACCCCGACTTCGTCACCGACACCGACGCCCACGCCCCCGCCGGCTCCGGTCGTCTACGAGTGGAGCGACCTGCGGTACGACATCACCGGCGACGGCAGCAGGCCCGAGATGCGGCTGGCCGGGAGCAGCTGGGTGTGGCGGCGCTACGGCCTGTCCGTCGCGGACAAGCGGTACACGCGCGGGGTGACCGTGCACGGCGACTCCTCCGTCACCGTCGACCTCAACCGCGAGTGCGCCGCCTACGACGCCATGGCCGGTGTCGACGACCTGACCCTGGGACTCGGCGGGGTCCGCTTCTCCGTCTACGCGGACGGCACCCGGCTGTGGCGCTCCGGCGTGGTCAGGGGCGGGGACCCGGCAGTCCCCGTCCATGTGAACTTGACCGGGCACAGGGCCGTACGGCTGGTGGTCGATCCGGGCCGGGGCGCTCTGGACTCCACGGCGCTCGCGGACTGGGCGGACTCGCGGTTCACCTGCCGGTAGACCTGCCGTGGGCGGTCGGCGTCCCTTCCAAATCCCGCAGGACGTCGTCCGCGGAGAAGGACGCCCCTTCGGCGCGCGCGGCCGCGTAGTGCTCGGGGGACAGTTCCGCGCGGGCCGTGGCGTCGACGCCCTCGGCGCAGGTGCGCTCCGGTTCGGGGCGGGGATTGCCGTCGCGCCAGTGGTCGGCGGCGGCGTACAGCCGGACCGCTCCCGCCAGGTCGCCGAGCCGGGCCAGCAGCTCGGCCCCGATGTCCACGAGGGCCGCCGTGACCGCCTCGGCGCACCGCCGCTCCACGGCCTCGCGCAGCGCCGCGGCCACGATCCGCAGCCCCTGCGCGGGGCCTGACTCGCCGGCCGTGATCAGGGCCTCGACCGCGCCCATGGCCGCCGTGAACTGGGGCGGCGGGGTGCCGCCCCTCGCCGTCGCACGGACCTCCTCGAACAGCTCGCGTGCCTGGGCCGTGTCTCCGTCGTCCTGGGCGATGTGCGCCCGCAGCAGCAGCACGAACGCCCTGGACTCGGCCACCGCGTACCGGTCGGCGGCCGCGCCCGCCTCGTCCAGGGCGGCCAGCGCGGCCGTCCGGTCGCCCGAGCGGTAGGCGATCTCGGCGACCCGCGCGATCAGGAACGGCGACTCGGCGTACGCGCCCACCTCGTAGGCCAGCCGCAACGCCTCCTCGTACTCCCGCCCGGCCTCCTCGAACCGGCCGCGCACCATGGCCGCCTCGCCTGCCGCGCTGCACACCTGGGCCCGCATCCAGCGGTCCCCCACACGCCGGCTGAGCACCCTCAGCTCGGCCAGGTCCTCGTCGACGCCCCGCAGATTGCCGGGCGAGTCGACGACCACGTGGGCGCGGTACATCAGGCTGACGCCGACCGCCCAGTCCTCGCCGTGCGCGCGGCAGTTGGCGACCGCCGCGTCCATGCCGGGCCCCAGCTCCACCGGGCCGCCCAGGTAGTACGAGGTCAGCGGCCACACGATGCCCGGCAGCCGGGCGGCCTGCGGTCCCCCGATCTCATAGGCGGCTCGCACGCGCGCGATGTACTCCGGGGCCCGCTCGTCCGTCAGCAGCTCCGTCGAGCCGGACTCGGAGGTCAGGAACATGTGGAGCATCCGGATGTCCATGCGCAGTGCTGCCAGCGGATGCCCGGCCTCCGCATCGGGGGCGGCCAGGAAGGCGCCCACCGGATCGGCCGAGGCGACGAGCCGGTCCAGGCCGTCCGCCGGGGCGCCCCCGGACAGGGCGTCCAGCGCGACGCCCAGGCGCAGCACCGCGTCCACCCATTTCTCCGCCTCCTGGCGGTAGTTGCGCAGCCACCAGAACCATCCGACGGCGAGGACGATCGCGCCTGCAGTCTCCTCGTCACCGTCGGAAAGCGTGCGGTCGAGGGCCGCGCGGATGTTGTCCAGCTCGCTCTCCAGCCGGGAGATCCAGGGCAGCTGTGCCTCGGATCGCAGCAGCGGCTCGGCCCGCTCGACCAGGGCGCGCACCCACGCGCGGTGCCGCAGCCCGGCCGCCGCACGCAGCTCGGGGACCTCGGCCGCGCGCTCGGTGGCGTACTCCTGGATGGTCTCCAGCATGCGGTACCGCATGCCTCCGGAGCCGTCCGGGCCGCCGGGTGCCGCTACGACGAGGGACTTGTCGACGAGCGCCCCGATCAGCTCCGCCGCCGGGCCGGTGCACACGGCCTCCGCCGCCTCGAGATCCCAGCCGCCGGCGAACACCGACACCTCGCGCAGCACCGTGCGCTCGCGTTCGTCGAGCAGGTCCCAGGACCAGTCGACCACGGCGCGCAGGGTCTGCTGGCGGGGCAGGACCGTACGGCTTCCGGAGGTCAGGAGGCGGAAGCGGTCGTCGAGGCGGTCGGCGATCTGCCGGGGCGTCAGCAGCCGCAGGCGGGCGGCGGCCAGCTCGATGGCGAGGGGCAGCCCGTCCAGGCGCCGGCAGATCTCGGCGACCGCCTCCGTGTCCCGGAGCGTGGCGTCGGGGCGGGCGGCCGCCGCGCGCTCCTCGAAGAGGCGGTGCGCCTGCTCGGGAGCGAGGGGTTCGACCGGGCGGACCGCCTCACCGGGGACGCCCAGCGGTTCGCGGCTGGTGGCGAGGATCGTGAGCCCAGGGCAGCGGGTGAGCAGGGTCTCGGCGAGGTCGGCGGCCGCGCCGATGACGTGTTCGCAGTTGTCGAGGATCAGAAGTGGGCTGCGCTGGGCGCAGTGCTCGACGAGCAGGGCGACCGGGTCGCCCTGCGGGACCGCCAGTTCACTGGTCATGAGGACGGTCTCGCGCAGACCGAGCGCGCTGACCACCGCGCCCGGCACCGCCTCCGGCCGGTCGAGCGGGGCGAGCTCGACCAGCCACGCCTGCGGGAGCCCGGCGGCGGCCTCCTCGGCGAGCCGGGTCTTGCCCGAACCGCCGGGACCGGTGAGCGTGACGAGACGGGCACCGTGCAGTTCGGAACGGATGGCCGCGATCTCCGGTTGCCGGCCGACGAAGGACGTCAGCCGGGGGCGGAGGTTGCCGACGCGGCCGGGGGGCCGGGCGAGGGAGGACCGGGCCGGATCCACCGGGGCCGCCGCGGCCCCTCGCGCCAGCAGGCCGGTGTGGAGGGCCCGGAGTTCCGGGCCGGGGTCGGTGCCCAGACCGTCGGCGAGGGTGCGGCGGGCGGTGTCGTAGGCGGCGAGGGCGTCCGCGGTCCGGCCGGTGTCGCGCAGGGCGCGGACGAGGAGGGCGTGCAGCCCTTCGTCGTACGGATGGGCCGTGGTCAGTTCCCTCAGCTCGGGTACGACGTCGTGGGCGCGGCCGAGTCCGAGCGCGGCGGCCGCGCGGGCACGGGTCGCCTCCAGGCGCAGCGCCTCCGGGCGGGTCGCGGCGGTGCGGTCGGGGAGGTCGGCGAGGGCGGGGCCGTACCAGAGGCCGAGGGCCTCGGTGAGGGTGGCGCGTGCGGTGGCCGGGTCGCCCCGGTCGAGGGCGGCGGTTCCCTCGCGCACCAGGCGTTCGAAGACGTGGAGGTCGACGTCGTCCCGGGTCGCTTCGAGGCGGTAACCGCCGGGGCCGGAGGCGACGGTGTGCCTGCCGACGGTACGGCGCAGGCGGCCGACCAGCGCCTGGAGGGCGGCCGGGGCGTCCTGGGGCGGGTCGTCCGCCCAGACCTCGTCGATCAGGGTCCGGGCGGCCGTGGTGCGGCCGGGGCGGAGGGCGAGGGCGGCGAGCAGCGCGCGGAGGCGGGAGCCGCCGATGGGGATGGGGGTGCCCTGGTCGTCCGTAGCTTGGGTCAGGCCCAGGATTCTGTACCGCACCGGGTCATTGTCGCCGGGGGGACGAGCCGGGGCAGGAGGTTTACGGGCTGGTCGCCCCACTTCCGCGGACCGGTGCCGAGGAGCACCCGGCGCCGGTCCGCCGCCGGCTACTTCAGGGCCACGCTGTCCCCGGTCGCCGTCGCCCCGCTCGTCGTGCCCGTTCCCGCGAACTTCCAGCGCCAGGTGCCCGCCGAGTTCGCGGTGACCGTCGCCTTCAGCCTGCCGCTGCTGTCGGTGGTCACCGTCTTGACGGTGCCGTACGCCGAGGAGCCGGACTTCTTGAACTGCAGGGCAACGTGCTGGGAGCCGTAGCCGGCGTAGGCGTTGGTGTCCCAGTTGGCCCGGGTCAGGGTGCCGGTCACCGTGAGCGTTCCCCCCTTGGCCACGGGTTCGGGGGCCGCCTGGGTGACGGTCAGCTTGGCGTAGCGCTTGATCTTGACCGACTTGCTGTCGACGAGTTGGTAGTAGTCGTGGTCGTTGGCCGCCGCCTCGGCGTCGAGGTGCCAGGTGCCGGCGCTGCTGTTCGCGAGGTCGGCGTAGTCGGTGCGGTCGGCCTCCAGGGTGTACTTCCACGTGCACTTCATCGTCGTCGACGTGGGCCTGGTGCAGGAGGCGGAGCCGGGGTAGAGGATGTGGTCGTCGGGGCTGACCAGCTTGCCGCCCCAGATGTTGCTGATGCCGGAGCCGTCCTTGGCGGTCGCGGTGACCGTCAGGGTCTGCGCGGCGCTGACGCCGACGTCGACGGTGGTCCTGCTGAAGGTCACCGACGTGAAGACGGTGTCGCCCTTGTGGGTGTCCGCCTGCGCGGCGGGGGCGAGGAAGGTGAGCAGCGCCAAGGTGCCCACGGTGGCGGCCGCGGCCGTACGGATTCGCATGTTTCTCCAGGCACGATGAGCCGGATCTCGGTCCGGGCGTGGAGAAGACCAGCGATGTGTCCTGTTGGTTGTACGGCGGTCATGACGTGGACACCTGGTGTTCACGGGACGTACGGACGGTCACCGGCCGTCGTCCACCGCGGGCCTAGACCTGTCGCGCGGCGGCCCCCGCCCCCAACGCGCCCCGCTGGGGCGTGATCCCGGCCGGCACCGCACGCGCGCGTGCCGGTGTGCCCGTCCAGCACGTCCCCCTGCGTGCCAGCAGGCGGCGCAGCCACAGCTCGAGGGAGACCAGGTCGGCCAGGCCGTCCAGCGGCAGCGGCTCGCCCGCCGCCGCGCCGCGCAGGGCCTTGCGGACCACACGGGCCTCGATCAGGCCCGCCTCGGCGAGAAGGGGGGTGGTGAAGAGGGAGACGAGGGAGTCGGCGGCCACCCGCAGGCCCGTGCGGGCGGCGGCGGCCGAGGAGGCGTGGGAGGGGGCGCCCCAGCCGGGCGGGAGGTCGGTGACGCCGGCGCCCTCCAGGACCGTGCGGAGGATGGCGGCGCGGGCGCCGGGCTGGACCCTGAGGGCTTCGGGGAGCTCTCGGCAGGCGCGGACCACCTGGTTGTCGAGGAACGGGGCGTGCAGGCGCTGGGAGCGGATCTCGGCGGCCTGCTCCAGCATCCGGATGTCCGCCGCGTACCGGGCCAGCGCCGCACGCGCGCGGTAGTCGCCGGGGCGCTGGCCGGGACCCACTCCGGACCGGTTCGCCGAGCCCTGGAGGAGAACCGATACTTCAGCCAGTGCCTCGCCGGTCAGCCAGCGCGCCGCGGGCCCCGGTCTGGCCCAGGTGAGCGCCGCGAGGGACGCTCCGACCGCGCCTCCGGGCTCGTCGAAGCGACGGCGCAGGAGACGTTCGGCGAGCACCTCCACGCCTGCCCGGTACGGGGTCCGGGCCAGCCGCCGTGCCGCGCTGTAGACGCGCGCGGGAACCATCACCGAGCCGTCCGCCTTGGCCAGTGCCGCCACCGGGCGCACCAGATGGCGCCGTTTGCGGTCCATCAGGAGGTCCGCGAGGCGGGCCGGGTGGGCGTCCAGGACCTGACGGGCGCCGTAGCCGGTGAAGTGGTCGGCGCTGCCCGACGCCAGGCGCGCGCGATGGCGGCCCGCCGTCACCAGCGACGGCGCCGGTTCGTCGGTCAGCGGGCCGTCCAGGTCGGCGTACGGCAGCACCTCCTCGCCGCCGGCCACGACGACGTGGTGCAGGCGCGGGTTGGCCGCGAGTGTCCCGGCCCGCTCGAGTTCGGCCTCGCGGCCGCCGACGGCCAGGTCGTTGAAGGTGACGGCCAGCAGGCGTTCACCTGCGCCGGTGCCGTGGCCCAGGATCGTGCCCGGCATGCCCGGGAGGCCGGCGGCGAGCAGGGCCAGCGTGCCCGAGGCGGGGCCCCCGGACAGGTCGGCGCCGATTCCCGGCACGGGCATCCCGCGCGCGGCGCGCCGTTCGGCCGGTCCCATGCCGGGCACCGGCCCCGGGTCGATGTCGGGGACGTGCCGGGGTGCGGAGAGCCGGGCGCGGACCGCCTCCACGAGCGCGTCCCGCACCGCGTCCACGGCGCGGTCGGGGTCGGCCGAGGGCGCCGCCACCGCGAGGGAGGCGACCTGCTCGTACCCGGCGATCTCGCGCGCTCCGGCGCGCAGGATCAGCGCATGCCCCGGTGGTACCCGCCGCACGCCGTCGTACGGCGTCGAGTCGTGCAGCGCGGCCGGTACGTCGGGAGCGGCGAGCAGCGCGGCGAGGTGGCCGAAGTCGAGGTTGGCCTCGATGAGGTCGGCGAGCGGCAGCGCGGCGGTGGCGTACGCGGTGCCGCCGGCCCAGGGGGTGTGGAAGACCGGCCGGGCGCCCGCGAGATCGCCGCAGACGGTGACGCGGCGGCCGACCTGGACGACGGCCGTGTAGCTGCCGGGCCAGGCGGTCAGATGCCGAAGTGCCCCTCCGCGCGCGGTGAACAGGCCGAGCCGCAGTTCCTCGTCGGAGGCGCCGCAGGTACCCAGGACGGCGATCCGGTTCTGCGCGTCGGACTTCACCACGCGCACCTCGTCCGGGCGCCAGTCGCCGACCGCCCACAGGGGGTCGGGGTCGCCCCACAGGAGCTGGGAACCGACCGGGTGCACGGTCTCGCCGTCGTATCCGGTGGCGCCGGCGGAGCCGGTCGCGACGGCACCGGCGGCGGTGCTGCTCCATCCCACCAACCACCGCATCGACGCCTCCACAGGCTGTGGACAACAGTGCACCGTACGAACCGGTTCACCATGCTGCCATGAAGAACGCGCCCCCGAGGTGCGGCGGCGCCGCCTTCGGCCGATGGAATGCGCCCACGCGCGCGTGGCCGTGCGGAAGCGAACCTCCGTACGACACAGGGGAACTGCGACTCGAATGCGCCCCCGATACGCTCCCCGAAAACGCCCTTCGCGCCCTCAACTTCCGTGGTGGGAGCGGTAATCACCCTGGCGGAGGGGGGTCGATTTTCAGCCAATTCGACGTTACGAAAGCACGCTCGGACACGCTCCGTACAGGCTCCGCGCACCGTCCGGCGGCGCGCAGCCCGGGAGGCGAGGCGCACCCCCCGGACCGGTCCGCCGCCCGCGGGGATGTAGGCGGCGGTGTCCCCCAGCCCACTGGATCCAGTACAGCGGGCCGACCCACGCACCATCCATGGAACCGCTCCCCATGTGGCCGGAGAAGAGCGCACGGACGGGCGCACGGCCACACGGCGGGGGCACGCCGCGACAGGCCGTGCACGGTGCGTACAGGGCCCGCGCTTCCGTACGGGCCACAATCCCGCCATCCGGAAGAATGCCCCTTAACGCTTGGGATGCGGCGAACTACGCTGGGTTTACGAATGCCGCGTGGTTATGCCAGCGCGGCAGCCGTCTGTGTCGAGGGGTGGCGCATGTCCAGGGAGCAACGCGGGCCGAACGAAAAACTCGGCACCGTTCTCGCCCTCGCGGGAATCAGCAACGCAGGGCTCGCGCGACGCGTCAACGACCTTGGCGCCCAACGCGGGTTGACTCTTCGCTACGACAAGACGTCGGTGGCGCGCTGGGTGTCGAAGGGCATGGTGCCGCAGGGTGCCGCGCCGCACCTCATCGCCGCCGCGATAGGCCAGAAGCTCGGCCGCCCGGTGCCGCTCCACGAGATCGGCCTGGCGGACGCGGATCCCGCGCCGGAAGTGGGCCTCGCCTTCCCGAGAGACGTCGGCCAGGCGGTGCGGTCGGCGACGGAGCTCTACCGTCTCGACCTCGCCGGGCGCCGGGCCGGCTCCGGCGGCATCTGGCAGTCGCTCGCCGGATCGTTCGCGGTGAGCGCATACGCAACGCCCGCCTCGCGGTGGCTGATAACCCCCGCCGACAGCTCGGTGGCGCGCGAGGCGAACCCGTCCGAGGGCTCGGGCGCACCGCTCAAAGTCGGCCACAGCGATGTGCAGAAGCTGCGGGAGGCGGCCGAGGACGCCAGGCGCTGGGACTCCAAGTACGGGGGCGGCGACTGGCGTTCGTCGATGGTGCCCGAGTGTTTACGGGTGGAGGCGGCACCGCTGCTGCTCGGCTCGTACTCCGACGAGGTGGGCCGCGCCCTGTTCGGGGCCTCCGCCGAACTCACCCGTCTCGCGGGCTGGATGGCCTTCGACACGGGCCAGCAGGAGGCGGCCCAGCGGTACTACATCCAGGCCCTGCGCCTCTCGCGTGCGGCCGCCGACGTCCCCCTGGGGGGCTACGTCCTGGCGTCGATGTCGCTGCAGGCGACCTACCGGGGCTTCGGCGACGAGGGCGTCGACCTCGCGCAGGCGGCCCTGGAGCGCAACCGGGGTCTGGCCACCGCCCGCACCATGAGTTTCTTCCGCCTGGTCGAGGCACGCGCGCACGCACGCGCCGGTGACGCCCAGGCGGCGGGCGCCGCCCTGAAGGCCGCCGAGGGCTGGCTGGAGCGGTCCCGGGAGGGCGACAACGACCCCACCTGGCTCGGCTTCTACTCCTACGACCGGTTCGCCGCCGACGCCGCCGAGTGCTACCGCGACCTGAAGGCACCGCGCCAGGTCCGCCGCTTCACGGAACAGGCGCTGTCGAAGCCGACGGAGGAGTTCGTGCGCTCGCACGGACTGCGGCTGGTCGTCTCGGCGGTCGCCGAACTGGAGTCGGGCAATCTGGACGCGGCCTGTGAGCAGGGCGTACGTGCGGTGGAGGTCGCCGGGCGGATATCGTCCGCGCGCACCACGGAGTACGTGAAGGACCTGCTGCACCGGCTGGAGCCGTACGGAGACGAACCACGCGTGGTCGAATTGCGGGAGCGCGCGCGGCCGCTGCTCATGGCCCCGGCCTAGCACCGGGTTCCCCGGCATCTGCATGGCTGGTGCGGACCTGGGAGCGGTGGCTGTCTGTGGCTGGTCGCGTCCCGCGGGGGAGCCGCTGGTGTCACAGCCGCGCGCCCCTTCGGGGGCGCTGCCCTCCGCTGGGTTGCAAGACACTGTCAGTGGCACAGTGCACTATCGAAGCCGGAGGTGGTGCAGGTGCGGGAGGTCGCGTACGACTGCGACGTGATGGTGATCGGCGGCGGGATCGTCGGTCTGTCGACGGCGTATGCGATCACGCGTGCCGCACCCGGCACCCGGGTGACGGTGCTGGAGAAGGAGCCGGGTCCCGCCCGGCACCAGACGGGGCGCAACAGCGGCGTCATCCACAGCGGGATCTACTACCGGCCGGGCTCGCTCAAGGCGCGGTACGCGGTGCGGGGCGCGGCGGAGATGGTGAAGTTCTGCGCGGAGTACGGCATCGCGCACGCCGTCACCGGCAAGCTGATCGTCGCCACCGAGCGGTCCGAGCTGCCCCGGCTGCACTCGCTGGTCCAGCGCGGCCGGGAGAACGGGATCCCGGTGCGCGAGCTGGGCACCGCGCAGATCGCCGAGTACGAGCCGGAGGTGCGGGGACTGGCGGCCATACACGTCGGGACGACCGGCGTGGCCGATTTCGCCGGGGTCGCACGGCAGCTCGCCGAGGCGTCCGGGGCGGAGATCCGGTACGACGCACGGGTCGTGCGGGTGGACCGGCGGCCGGAGCTGGGGGTGGCCGTGCGGACCGCCGCCGGGGACGTCGTGCGCGGACGGGTGCTGGTGAACTGCGCCGGGCTGTACTGCGACGAGGTGGCCCGGATGACCGGGGACGAGCCCGAGATGCGGATCGTGCCGTTCCGGGGCGAGTACTACGAGCTGGCGCGGCCCGGTCTGGTGCGCGGACTGGTGTATCCGGTGCCGGATCCGGCGTTCCCGTTCCTCGGGGTGCATCTCACGCGCGGGATCGACGGGGGTGTGCACGTCGGGCCCAACGCGGTGCCCGCCCTGGCCCGCGAGGGGTACGGGTGGGGGGTCGTACGGCCGCGTGAGGTGGCCGGGACGCTGGCCTGGCCCGGAGCGTGGGCGATGGCCCGGCAGCACTGGAGGTACGGGGCCGGGGAGTTCCGGCGCTCGGTGTCGAAGAGGGCGTTCACCGACTCGGTGCGACGGCTGCTGCCGGCCGTGGAGGCGGCCGACCTGGTGCGGGCGGCCCCGGGGGTGCGGGCGCAGGCCGTCCTGCGGGACGGGACGCTCGTCGACGACTTCCTGATCCGCGAGGGGGCACGGGCCGTGCACGTGCTGAACGCTCCGTCGCCCGCGGCCACGGCGTCCCTGCCGATCGGCAGGGAGGTGGCGCGCAGGGCACTGGCCCTGCTGGGCTCGCTGTGACGGGGCCGCTCATGTCGGCCCTCGCGTAAAATCGTCCCACTGTGGCTGACTCGCTGAACACCCCCGAATCTCCCCGGCACGTCCCCGGCGCCTCCGTCCGGCACACCCGCGCCAAGGGTGAGCCACGCTTCCCCGACGGGCCCAAGGCCGATCCGGCCGGGTCGCACTTCGAGCGGCGGATCAGGAGCTTCCAGCCGCGCCGGAGCCGGGTGACCGCGGGACAGGCGGACGCGCTGCAGCGGCTGTGGCCCAAGTGGGGGCTGGACATCGACGGGCAGCGGATCATCGACCTGGGCGAGCTGTTCGGGAACGACGGGCCCGTCGTGCTGGAGATCGGTTTCGGCATGGGCGAGGCCACCGCTCAGATGGCCGCGGGGAACCCCGGACTCAACATCCTCGCCGTCGACGTGCACACCCCGGGGCAGGGCAACCTGCTCAACCTCGCCGACGCCAACGGGCTGTCCAACGTCCGGGTCGGGAACGGCGACGCCATCATCCTGCTGCGCGAGATGCTCGCGCCCGACTCGCTCGACGGGCTGCGCGTCTACTTCCCCGACCCCTGGCCCAAGAAGCGTCACCACAAGCGGCGGTTGATCCAGCCGGAGTTCCTCAGCCTCGCCGCCACCCGCCTGAGGCCCGGCGCGATCGTGCACTGCGCGACGGACTGGGAGCCGTACGCGGAGCAGATGCTGGAAGTGCTGACCGCCCATCCGGACTTCGAGAACACCCGGCCCGACGGCGGTTTCGCGCCACGTCCGGACTTCCGGCCGCTGACCCGTTTCGAGGGCCAGGGACTGGACAAGGGTCATGTGGTGAACGATCTGCTCTTCCGCCGCGTACAGCACCGGGAGCAGCAGCGAGGTTAGGGTCAATGCCGTGACCGCCTTTCCCCCGTATCCGACGCACCCCACCGGTCCGGTGGACGGTGCGCTCCGCCACCCGCGCTGGTGGCAGCGCAGATGGGTGCGGTACGGGGCACTGATCGCCCTGCTGGCGCTCTCCGGGCTGGTCATCCTCGCGCTCGTGCGCGAACAGACCGGCACGGAAGGGTTCCTGGTCGGCATCTGCCTCGCCGTACTGCCGGTGCCGGTGCTCATAGCCGCCTTCCGCTGGCTCGACCGGGTCGAGCCGGGGCCCTGGCGGAACATGATCTTCGCGTTCGCGTGGGGGGCCTGCGCGGCGGCACTGATAGCCATCGTGGCCAACAGCTTCGCGACGAAGTGGATAGCCGCCACCACCGCCGATCCGTCCAGCGCCGACACCCTCGGCGCCACCGTCATAGCGCCCATCGTCGAGGAGTCCGCCAAGGCCGCGGCCGTACTCCTCGTCTTCCTCTTCCGCAGACGGGACTTCACGGGGATCGTGGACGGCGTGGTGATAGCGGGCGTCACCGCCACCGGGTTCGCGTTCACCGAGAACATCCTCTACCTCGGCACCGCCTTCGGCACCGACCAGATCACCGGTGACCGCGGCATCGCCTCCGTCACCGCCGCGACCTTCTTCGTGCGCGTGATCATGTCCCCGTTCGCGCACCCCCTCTTCACCGTCCTCACCGGCATCGGTTTCGGCATCGCCGCGTTCTCCGCCGAGCGGCAGCACGCCCGGCGCGTCCTGGTTCCGCTCGGCGGACTGCTGCTCGCGATGAGCATGCACGCGCTCTGGAACGGCTCCTCGGCCTTCGGCGAGTACGGGTTCTTCGCCGTGTACGGGACCTTCATGGTGCCCGCGTTCGGGCTGCTGACCTGGCTGGCGATCTGGACGCGGCAGCGCGAGCTGCGGACCGTGCGGGAGGAGTTGCCGGCATACGTCGTCGCCGGCTGGCTGGGGCTCACCGAGCCGTTCGTGCTGAGCTCGATGCGGGCGCGGCAGCTGGCCCGGGAGTACGCCGGCCACCACCTGGGCAAGGCGGCGGCACGCGAGGTGGCGCGGTACGAGACGTACGCGACGTCGCTGGCCTTCCTGCGGCGCCGGGGGCTGCGCGGGCGCGCGGGGGCCGACTTCGCCCTGCGCGAGCGGGAGTTGCTGGCGGAGCTGTGGAAGCGGAGGCACGTCGCGCGTCCCGCGATGGAGTACGCGGCGCGCGCCTCGGCACCGGTACGGGTGCCCGCGCAGGCGCCCTGGCCGGTCTACGGGGCCCATGGCCCGGCGTACGGGGTTCAGGCCGGGTACGGCCGGCCGCAGCCGTATCCCGCGTACAACCCGTACCGGTCCTAGGCTCCGGAGCGGCCGGAACCCGGACCGCGACCCGCACCGCCCCGGCAGGCAGGCAGGCAGGCAGGGCTGGGCCGACGCGTCGGTGAGCCTCGCCGGTTCCTCCTCGGTCGGAGGAGCCGAGTTCGCGAAGGGAAGTCATGCTCTATGAGAGCGGACACACCGGAGTGGAGGATTCCGGAAACGCCCGCGAAGACCCCGTGAACACCTGACCGGCAGCCCTGACGTCGGGGGGGTGTCGTCAGGACTGCCGGAAATCGAAGAGGTGCACCAGGGGCCCTGGGCCGCGTGCCGTCAGGGGTTGAGGCCCTTGCCGTGCAGCCACGTCATCGGGTCGATGCCGGTGGCCTGGCCGCCCGGGTGGACCTCCAGGTGGAGGTGCGGTCCGGTGACGTTGCCCGTGGCGCCCACGCGGCCGATGACCTCGCCCGTGCTGACCTTCTGCCCGACCGAGACGTTGATCGAGGACTGGTGGCAGAACCACAGCTCGGTGCCGTCGTCGAGGGTGAGGACCGTGCGGTAGCCGTAGGAGCCGGCCCAGCCCGCCTGGGTGATCGTGCCGCTGTGGATGGCCTTGATCAGTGTGCCCGTGGGCGCGGCGAAGTCGAGGCCGGTGTGGTAGCCGGAGGACCACATGGCGCCGGCCTCACCGAAGGTCGAGGTGATGGTGTACGAGGAGGTCGGCAGCGTGTACTGCTTGGCCAGCTTGGCCAGCCGCTCGGCCTCGGCCTGCTTCTTGGCCTCGGCGTCGGCCTTCGCCTTGGCGTCGGCGGCCTTGGCGGCGGCCTCCTTCTCCGCCTTGGCGGCCGCGTCGGCGACCTGCTTGTCGGCGGCGGCCACGGCAGCGGCGGCGGCCTTGGTGTCGACCTGGCTCTGCTGCTTCTCGGCCTGGGCCATGATGCGGTTGCGCAGCGCCTCACCGGCGTCACCGGCGCCCTGGGCGCTGTCCGTGGAGGTCACGCCGACGCTGCTGAGGGCGGTCGCGGAGCCCTTCGGCGCGTCCGAGTGGCTCTCGCCGAGCAGGGAGCCCACGGAGGGCAGGTCGGGCACGGAGATGGACACCGGCGCCTTGCCGGTGTTGGCGCTGGCCATGCCGCCCGCGCCGACGGCGGCTATGACGCCGACGCCCAGGACCGTGGAGCTGCGGGCGAGTCCACCGCCGCGCTGCTTGGAGACGCGGTGCCGGCCGCGTACCGGGCTGATGGACTCCTCGGTGGGATTCCACTCCTCCCAGGGGCCCTCGTCGGCGCGATAGCTGCCGTAGCCGAAGGTCTCGGTGCGCTGACTCGGCACGAACGGGGCTTCTGGGGCAGGCCGGTTGGACGCCACGCGGGCGTGCTCCTTTCCTTCCGCCGCCTACCGGGTTAGCTGACGGGTTCGGAGCGGGAAGGTCTCCTACGCGCGTGTACGAGCCGTGTCGCCACGGCGGCATCCGCGTGATTCACCCCAAGGTGGTGGTTCCCCGGTTCCCTCGCGGGATTCGGCGCGTGCGCACGGAGCCGCCTCTTGTGACGGCTGGGACGACCGCGCTGCGTTATCGAACGTTAATAGACCCGAAGGTTAGATTCCAAGCCGTTCGGCTTGATCATTAGCGATTTCCAGCCGGAACTTAATTGCCATGACCGGCGAAAACCGGGCGAGTTGGCCGCGGTACAGGAGTCTCACCCTTTTTGATGGTGACTCAGACGTTATGCGGAGGGCTCCCGTCCGATCACCCGTCGTGACAGTGCGCAGGCCGGGGAAATGAGCAGACCGGGGAAAACACTCAGGGCCGGAGTCCATTCACTGGACTCCGGCCCTGAGCCTTGAGTAGCGGGGACAGGATTTGAACCTGCGACCTCTGGGTTATGAGCCCAGCGAGCTACCGAGCTGCTCCACCCCGCGTCGTTGTGTCTCAAGCATACGCCATGTTCAGGGGTGCCCGCGCACGGGTTTATCCGCCGGCCACGAGATGGCGGTTCGGCGCCTTGGCCGGGCCCTCGAACTCGGGCAGTACGACGACGTCGACGCCATGGCCGGCCAGCAGCCCGCTGCCGTCGGCGCCCGCCACGAACGTGTCCGGCTCCCGCCAGGCCGTGACCACCCGCCGCACCCCCGCGTCCAGGATCAGCCGCGCGCAGGGGGCGGGCCGCGAGGCCCGGCGGGCGCAGGGCTCCAGGCTGGAGTACACGGTCGCGGCGGCCAGCCTCGGGTCGGCAGGGTCGATCTTGGCCAGCGCCGCCTCCTCGGCGTGCACGACCGGGTCGTCGCCCTCGCGCGAGTGGCCGCGGGCCAGCTCGGTCCCGTCCGCGGCCACCACGACGGCTCCCACGCTGAACGCCGTCTCCGAGGGCGGGCACAGCGCCGCCAGCTCGCACGCGGTCCGCATCCAGTGCCGGTCCGCCGCGGTGACCGACGTGCCGGTGCCGGGTGCCGTCGGCTCGTATCTCATCAGGACGACGTCCTCGATGCGGCGCGTCTCCACGAGCCGGAGCCGCCCGCCCTGGAAGCCCCCGGGGCCGAACAGCCGGGGCGCCCGCGGATCGCCCACCAGGAGCGGTGCGAGGACCAGCTGGAGCTCGTCGGCGAGGCCCTGCCGGAGCAGCTGGGTGTGGACGGTGCCGCCGCCCTCGACCATCAGGCGGCGCACCCCGCGCTCCTCGTACAGGTGTGCGAGCAGCGCCCGCCAGTCGAGGTCGGCGCCCAGCGGGACGACGTCGGCGGCGAGACCGAGCGCCCGTGCCCGCTCGGCGCCCTTCTCGGTCGTGTAGACCACCTTCTCGCCGCCCGTGTGCCAGAACCTCGCGTCCGGGTCCAGGTCGCCGGAGCCGCTGACGGTGACCTTGAGGGGGTACTCGGGCCTGCCCGCGGCGACCCGGGCGGCCCGCCGGACGGGCGAGTTGACCAGAAGCCGCGGGTTGTCGGCTCGGATCGTGCCGGCGCCGACCAGGATCGCGTCGACCGAGGCCCGTACCTCGTCGACCCGGTCGAAGTCGGCGGGGCCGGAGAGGAGGAGCCGCTCGGGGCCGGTGTCGTCCAGGTAGCCGTCGAGGGAGACGGCGGCGGACAAGAGGACGTACGGGTACGGCATCGACGCGCTCTCCTTGACTGAGGTCGACGGGCGGGGACGGATACTGGACGGGCGGGGCTTGGTTCAAGTTTGAAACAAACTTACACTGGCGGTATGACGACCCGCTGGCTCACCCCCGAGGAGCAGCGCGCCTGGCGCGCGTACATGGCCGGCAGCCTGCTCCTGGAGGACGCGATCGACCGGCAGCTCCAGCAGGACACCGGAATGCCGCACCTGTACTACTCCATCCTGGCCAACCTCTCCGAGGCGCCGGAACGGCGGCTTCGCATGACCGACCTGGCGGAGAAGTCGAAGATCACCCGGAGCCGGCTGACCTACGCCGTGACCCGGCTGGAGAAGGACGGCCTGGTACGGCGCGAGGGGTGCCCGTCCGACAAGCGGGGCAGCATCGCCGTGCTGACCGACGAGGGGACGGCCGTTCTGGAGCGTGCGGCACCGGGTCACGTGGCGACCGTACGCGCCTCCCTCTTCGATCGCCTCAGCCCCGAGCAGGTACGGCAGCTGGAGGACATCTTCGGCTCGGTGGCGGACGCGCTCATGGGCGAGGACGCGTGGTGCGCGCCGGACGACGTGCCCTGGCGGCGCCGGTCGCCCAAGTCCTGTTCGTGACGCCGGCGACAGATCCGCAAACCTGTTGCTTCAAATTTAAAGCAGGGGTTAGGGTTCCCTTCCCGGTATCTGCTTCAAATCTGAAACTCATTGAGGCAGTGCCTGAAGCAGGATCCAAGGAACGGACCCCGGGAGAACCCGCATGCCCGACACCCCCGCCGCCACGCCTCGCACCCGCGTCCGGGTACCGCTGCGCTTCCACGACGGTTACAGCGTCGACGCCGAACTCGTCACCTTCCACGGCCTGGCGGACGGCCAGGAACACGTCGCCGTCGTCCTCGGCGACCCCGGCCCGGTCCCGCTGGTCCGCCTGCACTCCGAGTGCCTGACCGGCGACGTCTTCGGCTCGGCCCGCTGCGACTGCGGCCCGCAGCTGCGCGAGGCGGTCGAACGCATCGCCGACCGTGGTGGCGTCCTGCTCTACCTCCGCCAGGAGGGACGTGGCATCGGTCTCTACAACAAGCTCGACGCGTACGCCCTCCAGGACCAGGGCCTGGACACCTACGAGGCGAACGCCGCCCTCGGCCTGCCGGAGGACGCCCGCGACTACACGGCCGCCGGGCAGATGCTGCGGGCCCTCGGCATCGAGGAGCTCGACCTGCTCTCCAACAACCCCGACAAGGCGCAGCAGCTCCGCTCCCTCGGCGTCGCCGTCCGCGACCGCGTCCCGACGGGCGTGTTCACCACCGCCCACAACGTCCGCTACCTGCGGGCGAAGGTCCTCCAGACCCAGCACACGCTGCCGCTGGGCGAGTTGACGGAACTCAGCGCCGGCTGAACCGCCGCACGGCGAGGCGCGGTCGACGACGGCCAGCACCATTCGACCGTGGGGCGGGGCACCGTGGGAGGCAGGCGGACAAGTACAGGGGCCGGTCGCGGGAACACAGGGCCGGTCGGCCCTGCTGTCCCGCAGGGCGGCCGGAGCAGACTCGCAGTGAGGCCGGCAAACGGTCTCGCGCCACCCGGTACCCCACTGCGGCGACGCCTTTCCGGACCTGGTGCCCCATAGCCCCGGTCCATCCTCCGAGGGAGCGAAACATGGCCGCCTTGATTGTGGTCCTGGTGGTGCTGGCCGTTTTCGTCCTGATCGGGCTGGCGATGGCGATCCGCATCGTCCGGCAGTACGAGATGGGTGTCCTGTTCCGGTTCGGCCGGCTGGTCGGCACACGCTCCCCCGGGCTGCGGTTCATCATCCCGTTCGTCGACGTCCTGCACCGCATCTCGCTGCGCATCGTCACCATGCCGATCCAGTCGCAGGGCATCATCACCCAGGACAACGTCAGCGTCGACGTCTCGGCCGTGGCCTACTTCCGTGTGGTCGACGCCGTCAAGTCGGTCATCGCGATCGAGAACGTGAACTCGGCGATCAACCAGATCGCCCAGACCACCCTGCGCAAGGTCGTCGGCCAGCACACCCTGGACGAGACCCTGTCCGAAACCGACCGCATCAACCTGGACATCCGTCAGATCCTCGACGTCACCACCACCGAGTGGGGCGTGGAGGTCACCCTGGTCGAGCTCAAGGACATTCAGCTGCCCGAGTCCATGAAGCGCGCGATGGCCCGGCAGGCCGAGGCCGAACGGGAGAAGCGCTCCAAGATCATCAACGCCGAGGGAGAATCCCTGGCCGCTGCCGCCCTGGGTGACGCTTCCGACACGATGATGGCCCATCCGCTCGCCCTGCAACTGCGCAACCTGCAGAGCCTGGTCGAGATCGGCGTGGACAAGAACACCACCGTCGTCTTCCCGGCACCGCTGATGAGCACCATCGGAGACCTCGGCGCCTTCCTCACCCGCGAAGCGAACGCGGCCGCCGCCACGGCGCCGCCGTCCCCCACGCCCGTACCGGCCCTCGACCTGACCAACTCCGTTCGCGTACCGGAACCGAACGGGGCGACCGAAACCAATGGAGGGCCCCGGTAGCCGCCGGCCTGGGGGGGGGGGGGGGGGGCGAGGGCTCGAGCGCCGCACGACACGCACGCGACCGGGTGAGTGTGCGCGCCCCCCCCCCCCCCCCCCCCCGCCGCCGCGCGCGCCGCGCGCCGC
>NZ_JBHYKH010000134.1:6601-18947 GCF_042741275.1 Streptomyces sp. NPDC058964 | reverse complement strand
TGTCTTGGCACCGGCGCCGGGGCCTCACCCGGGTTGGGCCCCCGTCCACCGAGCGGAGCCCACCGGTCGACGGCACCGGGCACGCCCCGGAAGAAGGCGAGCACGCGTCAACGGCGCCGCAAAGGCAGTGTTGTGTGTGAGGGACGCCCTCCGTCCCGTATCGCCGGACCGAGTATGACCGAAGGGAAGGAGAGTCGCCGTGGCCGCCCGTACGCGAGCGTCGCATGCCGTCGTCGAGGAGCGGCGGAAGGCCGTCCTGCGTTACGTCGCCGAACATGGTGAGACCCGCATCAACGACCTCGCCGAACTCTTCGACGTGAGCCTGATGACGATGCACCGGGACCTGGACGACCTAGCGGGGCGGCATCTGCTGCGCAAGGAGCGCGGACGCGCCGTCGCCTTCCCCGCCCTCACCATGGAGATGGCCACCCGCTTCCGGGAGAACAGCGCCCTCCTGGCCAAGACTGCCCTGTGCGCAGCCGTCACCGACCGGATCAAGCCGGGCACGACGGTACTCATGGACGACTCGACCACCCTGTTCCCGCTTGTCCCCGTACTGGCCAGGCTGGACCAGCTTCATGTCGTCACCAACTCGGTCGGCCTGGCGCAGCGCCTCGGTTCCGAGTCCAGGGTGAACATCACCCTGCTGGGCGGGCGCTACCGCGGCGACTTCAACTCCTGCACCGGTCCCGCAGTCACCCGCGCGCTGTCCCAGATCCACGCCGATCTCGCGCTGATGTCCGCCACCGCGATCCTGGAGGGACGGCTCTTCCACCCCATGAACGACTATGTCGAGGTCAAGCTGGCCATGCTCGCCTCCGCCAACCACGCACTGCTCCTGGCGGACCACTCGAAGTTCGGCAAGACCGCCACGTACGCCTACGGCACCGTGGCCGACTACCAGGCGGTCATCACCGACACCCACACTCCCGAGGCCGAGCTTGCCGCCATGCGCGACCTGGGCGTGCCCGTGGAGACGGTCGCCCCCGCAGAACAGCCCGCCTCGTGACGCAGACCCTGTTCGAAACGCCGAGTGTCTACCGCCCCAGCGACGCCGAGATGGCCGCGCCAGTGCCCCAGGTGCAGGCCGTGCTCTTCGACTTCAGCAACACGCTCTTCCAGATGATCCCCCTGGGGACTTGGCTCCGCCGAGTGGGCCGCGCATCCGGCCGCCTCGCCCTGCTCGACGAACCCGGCGCCGAGGCCGAGATCTCCCGCCAACTGCGCACCGCCTTCCGACTGCCTTCGGTCGCCGCACTGCAGCAGGGTCGCGACCTTTCTCCCGAGCGGCACCGGCAGGCCATGCACGGGTGGTGGCAACACGTGGACTTCCTGCGCGGCGCGCAGGAAACGGCCTACCGGGCACTCACCGCCCCGGATGCGTGGACCCCGTACCCCGACACCGAGCCCACCCTGCGCGCCCTCCGCTCCCGCGGCCTGCGCGTCGCCATCGTCAGTGACTTCGCCTGGGACCTGCGCACCCACCTCGTCCACCATGGGATGGACACCTTGATCGACAGCTGCGTCATCTCCTACGAACAGGGCCGCGAAAAGCCCGATCCGCACCTGTTCTTCAAGGCGTGCGCCGATCTTGGAACCGAGCCCCGCGCCACGCTCATGGTGGGTGACAATCCGGTCCGTGACGGCGGTGCAACCGCCTGCGGCATGCGGACCTACATCCTGCCGGCCGAGATTCGAACCGGCGAACGCGGCCTCTCGGACGTCCTCCGGCTGGTACCCCGAGGGCAGCCGCGCTGAACCTTCCGGCCGGCGAACGGCCGTGCTCTCGCCGCGGCTCTCGACAGCGCCGTCGTGGCAATGAGAACGGACGGCCCCCTCGACGAGCTGTCCACCGGTTACCCCGCCGACGCGTTCGGCGACGACCCGACGGCCATCCCGGTGTGGAGCGCCAAACGACCACCACCGCTGAACTGCCGACGGGCGAGCACGCCGAGCTGCCTGTCACCCCGCCCGGACGGGCACTGCCGGTCGCGGCTGCCGCGGTGGCGGGAGTCGCGGCACCGTGACGCCGACCGTGACGACCGCCGGCTGCGTCATCGGCCACTGCCCGCCCCAGCCTGACGACGGTTGTCGTGGCCGGGGCCTGGGGTCCACCGCCGTGCTCACACTCCCCCGTCGCGCTGCGGGCCCTACGATCCGGCCGAGCGGCTGCGGCCACGTGGTCCGCAGGGCACCCGGTCACGGCCCGGCGCGCCGCGGACGAGTCACGCGAGACCGCCTGGACGGTTCCGGGCTGGTGCCTGGCCACCGCCGTGCTGCTGGGCTCTTTGGTTCCTGTTCGCCAACCAGCGGGTGGTGCAGGAAACACTCTTCGGCACCGGGGTGATCAGGCTCAGCCTGAGGGACATCACGCGCCTCTGGCCTCTCACCGCAGGCCGTCCTCGCCGAAGTGACCGGCGAGGAGCCCAGTTTGCGTACGGGGCGGGGGCTCGTCGGCAGGTGGGCGCCGCCGTGTCGACCGCCGCAGGGAGACAAATGACCCAGCGGCACCGGGGCGGCAGACGACGAACGCAGGCTGGACGTGGAGGGGCCGACAGCGTGTGTCGCCGCACTTGCCGGCCGAGAGCACGGTCACTGAGCGGCACACCACGACGGCCTGGAGAGAGGTGTCACGGCGATGCCCCCTACGGCCAGTCAGCTGTCGCCTGCGACGGCAGGCCGCTTCGGCCGATGCGACATGATTGATGCCGGGAACAGCGCTCTCAGCGCTGAGCCGAAAGTACGCTGCCCCACCCGGCCCGTCCAGTGCCCAGGACCCGGACCAGTCACTGACCAGTCATGCTCCGCAAGGGACCGTCTTGCTCGGGGCCGCCGGGGGCCCTGGCGTTCAGGAGCGTCGAGCCATCAAGCGCTGTGATCCGGCCACGAAGACGTCCACGCCCCACGGAAGCACGGACTCGTCCCTGGCGAAGATTCTTTCCGGACCTGCGTGCAGCTGCCCGGTCCGGGACGTGCCGTCAGGAGGGGCCAGGGCCCGTCCGGTCCGCGGGGTGGAACACCGGACAGGCCCTGGTGGACAGGTGGATGGCTACAGGGAGAGCCAGACCGCCTCGTCGGGTGCGAGCAGGCTGTCCTCAACGGTGCCGCTGGCCAGCAGGATCGAGGTGTGGTCGGGGAGCCGGTAGGGCGTGGATGCGAGATTGACCACGGCGACGAAGCCCGGTTCACGCCGGAAGGCGAGGACTTCGGTCGGGGCCTCCAACCAGGTCAGGCTGCCGTCGCCGAGAGCGGGGTGTTCGCGGCGCAGGCGCAGAGCCGTGCGGTACAGCTCCAGCATGGACGTCTCGTCCCCGGTCTGTGCCTCCACGCTCCGCTCACCCCAGCCCGTCGGCTGCGGCAGCCAGGGAGCGGCGGAGGTGCCCTCGGGGCTGAAGCCGAACGGAGCGGTCTGCCCGGTCCAGGGGATCGGTACCCGGCAGCCGTCGCGTCCGCGGTCGGAGTGTCCGGACCGCTCCCAGATCGGGTCCTGCAGCACTGTCTCGGGCAGGTCCTCGACCTCGGGCAGGCCGAGTTCGTCGCCCTGGTAGATGTAGGCGCCGCCGGGCAGGGCGAGCATCAGCAGGGCGGCGGCGCGGGCGCGCCGGGTGCCCAGTTCCAGGTCCAGGGAGCCTTCGGGGCGGTAGGGCTCGTTGGCCAGCCACCGCTTGACCGTCTTGCGGCCGTATCGGCTGGGGTGGCGCATGACGTCGTGGTTGGACAGCACCCAGGTGGTCGGCGCGCCCACCGCGCCTAGCATGGCGAGGGAGTCGTCGATGACCGCGCGCAGGTCCTTCGCGTTCCAACTCGACATCAGGAAGTCGAAGTTGAACGCGGTGTGCAGGCCGTCCCGGCGGACGTAGGCGGCAAGCCGCTCGGGGGTGTCCGCCCAGGCCTCGGCGACGAAGGAGCGGTCGCCGGGGAACTCGTCGGCCACTTTGCGCCAGGCACGGTAGATGTCGTGCACCTCGTCGCGGTCCCAGTGTGGGTGATCGACGTGCTGCCGGGGCTGCTCCTGCGCGGGATCGTGGGAGACGAGCGGGCCCAGCCGGGCCGGCTCCTGGCGGGGTGGCAGGTCGGGCAGTTCGGGGTCCTTGACGAGTCCGTGGGCGACGTCGATGCGGAACCCGTCGACGCCCCGGCTGAACCAGAACCGCAGTACCGACTCGAACTCGGCCCTCACCTCGGGGTGTTCCCAGTTGAGGTCGGGCTGCTCGGGGGCGAACAGGTGCAGGTACCAGTCACCGTCGGGCAGCCGGGTCCAGGCCGGTCCGCCGAAGCACGAGACCCAGTCGTTGGGTGGTTCGACGCCGTCGGGTCCCCGGCCGGGCCGGAAGACGTAGCGCTCCCGCTCGGAACTGCCAGGTCCGGCGGCCAGAGCCGCCTGGAACCATGCGTGCCGGTCGGAGGTGTGGTTGGGCACGATGTCGGGGATGACTCGGATTCCGTGCCGGTGCGCCTCCTCGATGAGCTGCTCGGCCTCGGCCAGGGTGCCGAACAGCGGGTCGATCTCTCGGTAGTCGGCCACGTCGTAACCGTGGTCCGCCATCGGCGACTTGTACCACGGGTTGATCCAGACGGCGTCGACGCCGAGCGACTTGAGGTAGGGCAGACGGGAGCGGATGCCGGCGATGTCACCGACTCCGTCGCCGTTCCCGTCGGCGAAACTGCGGATGTAGACCTGGTAGATGACGGCGCTGCGCCACCACGGTGCGGTACCGGACATACTGCTGCGTTACTCCTTGGAGGATGAGGGCAGGAGGGCGGGCCGCCCGGTTCTACTTCGCCGCGCCGGCGGTGAGTCCGGCGACGATGCGGCGCTGGAAGAGCAGCACCATGACCACCAGAGGGACGGTGACCAGCACACCGGCCGCCATCTGGCTGCCGAACGGGGTCTCGAACTGGGTGGCACCGGAGAACTTCGAGATGGAGACCGGTGCCGTCTGCATGACAGGCTTGTTCGTCATCGACAGGGCGATGAGGAACTCGTTCCAGGCTGCGATGAAGGTGATGATCGCCGTGGTGAAGATGCCCGGCGCGGCCAGGGGAACGATGATCTTGCGGAAGGCCTGGCCACGGGTACAGCCGTCGATCATTGCGGCCTGCTCCAGCTCGTCCGGCATCTGCCGGAAGAACGTGGTCAGGTTCCACACCGCCAGCGGCAGCGCGAACGACATGCTCGGCACGATCATGGCCTGATAGGTGTTGATCCAGCCGATGTCCGTGAACAGCTTCAGCAGCGGCACCACGATCGACACCACCGGGAACATCGAGGTGGCGATGATCAACGTGAGGATCAGCCGCTTGAACCGGAACTCCAGCCGAGCCATCGCATAGGCGGTGAACGTGGCCAGCAGCAGCGCAAATGCGGTGGTGATGCCGGCGACGATCAGGCTGTTGAGCAGCGCATGTGTGAACCCCTGGGACGGGTCGAACACCGCGCGGTAGTTCTCGAACGACACCGGGGAGGGAAGCAGCGAGGTGTCGAAGATGTCCGAGGTGCGCCGCAGGCTGGAGACCAGCATCCAGTAGAACGGGGCCAGGCAGTAGGCCACCACCAAGGCGACACCCACGTACAGCAGCCGAGCGCGCCATTTCGCCGTGACGGTCATGCCGTCACCTCCGCACGGCGCCACGCCGTGATACGCCGACGCACGTTCCTGCCTTCGCCTCTGCGTGCGGCGCCGGCGACGACGAGGTCGGCGCCGAGCAGCCGGACGAAGGCGAGAGCGATGAGAAAGACGTAGAGGAAGAGGAGCACCGCGTAGGCGGAGGCCGGTCCGAAGCGGACGTTCGAGGCCTCGTTCTGCGCGAGCATGGACAGGGTCTCCACCGAGTTCTTCTGTGCGCCGATGAGGATGTACGGCAGGTCGAACATCCGCAGCGCGTCCAGGCACCGGAACAGCACCGCCACCAGCAGCGCGGGCTTCACCAGGGGGAGGGTGATGTGCCAGAACTGGCCCAGGGCGCTTGCCCCGTCGATCCGGGCCGCCTCGTAGACCTCCTTGGGAATCACCTGGAGGCCGGCCAGGACCAGCAGCCCGATGAAGGGCGCGGTCTTCCACACCTCGGCGATGATCACCGCGACCTTGGCATGGAAGCCTTCAGTGGTCCACAGGATCTGATGGCCGATGACGGCGTTGGCGATGCCGTCGCTGTTGAAGATCCATCGCCACAGCAGTGCGGAGATGGCCGTGGGGACCGCCCAGGGCACGAGGATGCCGGCCCGTACCAGGGCCCGGCCCCGGAAGGCCTTGTGCATGATCAGGGCCATGGCCACACCGATCACCGTCTCGAGTCCCACCGTGACGACGGTGAAGAAGGTGGTGTTCCAGAAGGCGTTCCAGAACCGGTCTCCGGCCGCGCCGAAGATCTCGGTGTAGTTCTTCAGCCCGACGAACGGCTCGCTGGTGCGGATGAAGCCGGTCTTCGGGTCCAGCCCCTTGGTCCCGTACAGCGACTCCTCCAGCGCCATGACCGTCGGATAGAGCACGACGATCGACAGCACCAGGAGCGTCGGGGACACCAGCAGTGCCGCCATCCGCCCCGAGCCCGCGGTCGCCCTGGTCCGCGTGCGCCGACGGCTCGTTGATGTGGGGGGCCGGCCTGCAGGACTGTCGGCCGAGCTGCCGGGCTCGTCCGCAGCGGTATCGGGCGGGGTCTTGGTGTCGGTCATGGCCCCGCTCCTCACTGGGCCGCGGACTTCTGCAGGCTGCTCTGCAGGTCCTTCAGCGCCTGCGCGCTGCTCTTGCTGCCGGTCAGAGCGGCGTAGGCCTCCTGCTGGATCGCCGATGTCACGTCGCCGTACTGCACGGCGCGCGGACGCGGCACGGCCCGCAGGATGGACTGCTTCAGGACGGGCAGGTACGGGTACTGCTTGACCAGCGAAGGGTCGTCGTACAGGTCCGCGTACGGCGGGGCGAGGGAGGCGTCCTTGAGGAACGTACTCGAGCTGTCCTCGCTGCTGAAGAACTTCATGAAGTCCAGAGCCGTGGCCTTGTTCTTGGCGAAGGACGACAGGGCCAGGTTGTGGCCGCCCAGGCTGGAGGAGCCGGGTCCGTTCAGGCCGGGCAGAGGTGCGACCGTGAACTTGCCCGCCACCTTGGACTTCTGGGCCAGGGAGTACATGTACGGCCAGTTGCGCAGGAATATCAGCTTCCCGGACTGGAACGCCTGACGGCCGTCCTCCTCCTGGTAGGTGATGGCCTCCTTGGGGATCGTGCCGTCCTTGACGGAGCCAGCGAGGAAGTCCAGGCCCTTCTTCGCCTCGGGGGTGTCGACGTCGGGCTTGCCGTTCGCGTCGGTGACGACACCGCCCGCGGAGTTCACGGCCTCGGCGAAGTTCACTGTCAGGCCTTCGTACTTCTGGAACTGGCCGGCGTAACAGGACATGCTCCTGGCCACGGGCAGCTTCTCCACCTTGGCGCAGTCGGCAGTCATCTCCGACCAGGTGGTCGGAGGCTTGGTGACTCCGGCCTTCTTCAGCAGGTCGGTGCGGTAGTACAGCACTCCGCCGTCCGAACTGGCCGGGGCCGCGTACACGTTGCCGCGGTACTTCGCCGTCTCCACCACCGGCTTCAGCATCTTCTGCAGCGGGAACTGCTTCTCGGGCAGCGGGTCGATCCACTGGTGGGCGGCGAACTCCGACGTCCACACGACGTCGAGGGAGAGCACCGTGTAGGCGTCGGACTTCGTCTCCGCGTTCTGGATCATCTGCTGGCGCTGCGAGTCCGCATCCGTCGGCAGCTGGATGAAGGTGACCTTCTCCTTCGGGTGCAGCTTGTTCCACCGGTCGATGACCTTCGGCACGACGCCGGAGGTGTCCTTGCCCGCCACGTACGTGATGGGTCCACGGCCCTGGAACGACGTGCTCCCGGCCGGCTTCCCGGAGCCGCTGCCCCCGGACGAGCCGCAGGCGGTGAGGAGGAGTCCGGCGGCTGCAAGCGTTGCCGAACACTGAAGGGCTCTGGTGGTTCTGGTCTTCACTGTCTCTCTCCTGGTCGTGCGGAACCGAAGCGCGGCTGACAGTGTTGTCACGACGTTGCACGCAATGAAAGTGCAGGTCGAAGAGTCGAAAGGTGGCTACCTGCAAGCGGGTTCGACCCCGTTGAGACAACGCTTGCACGCTAGGAGTGCACCTGCGGGAAGTCAATGCGTAACTTGCCGGTAGTGAAGGCCGATTTAGATGAGTCGCACATCATATTTACTGCCAAAACGGGCCAAAATCCCTGTATCGGATGTCATGACAGCGCTGTCACGAGTCAGCGAACAGAAGAGCGGACGTGTGCTAACTTCCGCTCATGTCATCCGCTCAACGACTCCCCACGATGGCCGACGTCGCCGAACGGGCAGGGGTCTCCACATCCACCGTCTCGCGCACCCTGCGCGGCCTGCAGACCGTCTCGCCGGAGGTCCGCGCCCGGGTCGAAAAGGCCGCTCGCGAGCTGAACTTCGCGGTCTCGCGACAGGCCGCGAGTCTGGTCACGGGCAAGACCGGCGTCGTGGCGGCGCTCGTGCCGACGCTCAACTCGTGGTTCATGGGGTCGGCGCTGTCCAGCCTGGGCCCGCTGCTGCGCGCGGCCGACATGGAGCTGACCGTCTACGTGATACCCGACATGACCGAGCGCACCGCGTTCTTCGAGCGCCTCCCGGCCCGGCGGAACGCCGACGCGCTGGCCGTGTTCGGGTTCGACCTCACCGAAGAGGAGACCGTGCGGCTGGACGACCTCGGAATGCCGGTCATCTATGTCAGCCAGCACGCCGAAGGCCGCCCGAGCGTGTACGTCGACGACGTGGCCGGAGCCTGCAAGGCCACCCGGCACCTGCTCAACCTCGGGCACCGCCGGATCGCCTTCGCGCCGACCATGGGCGCCAGCGGCTTCTGCTTCAGCTCGCGCGAACGGCTGCTCGGCTACCAGCAGGCGCTCACCGAAGCGGGCATCCCTCTGGACGACGACCTGGTGGTCACCATGTCGTTCGACGACAAGCGGGACATCACGGAGGGGGTCGGGAAGCTGCTGAGCCTGAGGGAGCCGCCCACTGCGATCTTCGCCGAGATGGACGAGTTGGCCATCGCCATCATCCACTCCCTGCGAAAGGCTCAGATCCGGGTGCCCGAGCGGATCTCCGTCATCGGCTTCGATGACCACCAGATAGCCGAGTGGACTGACCTGTCCACCGTCGCCCAGTCACCTTCGGACATGGGCCGTCTGGCCGGCGAACTGGCCCTGAAGCTCATCCACACATCCGACACGGACCACAGCCAACACATCGTCCTCCCCACGCACTTGATTCCCCGGGCCACCACAGCCCCGCCCCCTACCCCCGAGGGGGAGCGCGAGGGCGCTTCCGAAGGTCGGCACGCCTGAAAGCCAGTCACAGGCGAGGAGGACACCTGGATCAGCACCGCACGGTTTCGCTGACGCGAGGCCACCTGGCTCAAGAGCTCCAGCACATACAGGTCCGACCCACCAGATCATCTGGTCGCCGCACGCGCTCGCCGACGAGCACCGGAGCGACCACAGTGGACGTCGGCGCAGGCGCGGCGCGCCCTCCCCCGCAGCAGCTTCGGGAGCGCCCCCAACGCACGACGGGGCGTGATCGCCGCTCCCGCCCGACCTGTCTGCTTGCCAGGCTACCGCCCTAGATGTCGTGCCGGTCAGCGAGGATCATCGCCACATCGTCCGCCAGGTCACCCTCGGTATGACGGATCAACGCCTGGTGCAGTTGCTCCAGGAATTCCGGTGGCGTGGCGTCGGCGCGTATCCCTTCCATGGTTTGCGGCAGAGTGAAGAAGTCGCCGTCCTGATTGCGAGCCTCGATCACGCCGTCGGTGTACAGCAGCAGACGGTCACCGGGCATGTACGGATAGCTCTCAGGCTTGCCGGGGAGATCGGTGGTGAGGTCTTCGAGGCCGAGGGGCGGCGACGGCGAGGACGGCATCAGCGCCGTAGCCCTGCCGCGGCGCAGCAGCAGCGGCGGCGGATGCCCCCGGTTGATCAGCTGCACCACGGGCTCGTCCGGCACCTGTGCGATGAGCGCAGTGGTGAACCCTTCCAGAAGAACTTCCGACTCACACGCACCCGGCACGAGGACTTCCCGGCGCAGTGCAGCCGCGCAACGGTTCATGACCTCCACGAGGTCATCCTCATAGTGCGCGGCTTCCCGGAATGCGCCCAATGCCACTGCAACGGCTCGGATCGCGGACAGCCCCTTGCCCCGAACGTCCCCCACGATCATCCGGACGCCGTACCGCGTCTGCACAGCCTCGTACAGATCACCGCCCACCCGGGCCCCCGTCCCAGCGGCCAGGCACAGGCTGTCCGCCAACACCGGGCCCAGTCGCGCGGGCACGGGCCGCAGCACGACCTCCTGAGCCGCCACGGCGATCCGGCGGACCTGGTCGAGCTCTCTCCGTCTGCGCGCCTGCACGGCGCTGCTGGTGATGAAACCAGCCACGGAGACCAGTGCCAGAGCCAGGAAATTGGTATAGACCTGAAGGGTGCCCCAAGCATCGTTATAGGTCGCTGTGGTCACGCTGATCGCCAGTGTGAGAGCCGCCGCCGCGGTAGTGCCCTTGGGTCCCATCGCCACTGCCGCCAGCGCCGGGACCGCGGTGAGAAGGGGGCCGGTATAGATGAAGTGCGCGGGCGTGAGCTCGATCACCAGCACGGCCAGCGCGATCAAGAAGGGCACACACTGCATCAACATGAAGAGACCGCGGCTATGACCCCCTGCTCCTGGCCGAGGAAGAGAGCGCGAGACCGACTGCATGCACCAAGCCTGCCTCGCTGAAGCCCACGACTCCACTCTGCCGCCGGACCACCCTGGGCATCCCGAGGACCTGGCCGGCTCGTTTCTCTTGGTGTCTTGTCCGGCCGACAGACTCGGCCGGCCCGCCGAGTGCTGCGGGCGTCGGCCGGGAGGTGGATCTTGGTGGTCGGTCCGCTGCCGGGCCGGCCGATGGCATGGTCGGCCGGTTCGCCGGCCCGGGCCCCCTTTTTGCGGGGCCCGGTCGCGTGCTGGTGAGCTCGCACGATCGTGGAGTCCACCGACACGGCCCAGGTCAGGTCCTCGTCGGCGTCGGCCTGGGCCATCAGCGCGGTGACGGCGAGCTGAACTTCGGCCTCGTCTCCGGAGGCAGGTCGGTCAGCCCGTCGCGCAGGCACCGGTCCGGAGGATTGACACCGGCCGCGTGCACGCGAACGAGCACCTCACCCGGCCCCGGCTCGGGAATCGGTACTCGTCGTAACGCAGAACCTCAGGGCGGCGGTCACGCAGGTCCAACCGTCGCTGCGGGGGCCGAGCCTCACCACGACAATCCGCAGACCGGGCACTGCCCATCGCCGTTCAGCGGGGTCGTGGTCGACGACCTCCACACCATGCCCCGTGAAGAACACCCGCACGTGTGACGCAATGGCCGCGGCGGCCGACAGTTCTTCCTCGCTCACCGCGCGCTCGTCCCAAACCACGGTCGACTGCTGGTCGGTGACGTAACGTCAGGAAAATTGGAGCCTCAACCGCGCATACGCGCATCAGACGTCCCTCCCCCGGTGTCACCGTCGGAGCCGTAGGGGGTTCACGAGCGGGGCTGACAAGCTCTGCCGACGAAGCACCAAAAGTCGCTTCCCGAAAGCGGGTTGAGCGCTTCCCGTCACTTCCCCGGTTGCGGGCTCGTGCCGGGCGTGTGGCACGCCTCAACCGGCGATCAAGGGCTCTCCGCGGGGTCTTCCTGGACCGGTCCCCTCGGAATCCCCGGGACCGTACGTGGAGGGGCTGTCGGCGGCAACCATCCGTGTCCGGGAGGTTCGGTTGCCGGCACAAAGCGCGTCCGATCTCGGCGGGGCATGCTGGCGCGGCACTGACACACCATCCCACCGCCCATTTTGCTGGTTTCGGCACCGCAGGTGCCGCGGAGGTGAATCCCTGTGCAGCACCGTGCCCCTTCCCCTGTCCCCGACGAGGAACCCCCCACGACGGAGTCAGACACGGCCCGTCGCATTGCCCGGATCGGAGCGCTGACAACAGGTCTGCTCTTCACCGCCTGGGTCGTCGACTACATCGACCGGCTGGTGATCGCCCTGGCACTTCCCGACATCGGCAAGGCCTTCCATGTGGACAAGGCCGAGCAGGGCCTGGTCGTGACCGTCTTCTTCATCGCGTATATGGCCTGCCAAGTGCCGGGAGGCCTAATGGCGGACCGCTTCGGGTCCCGGCCGATGATGGTGACAGCCCTGGTCGCCTGGTCGCTCTTCACCGGGTTCACCGGTTTGGTTTACAGGGTGACAGTTAAACATCATGTCACCCAACACTAAAGACGAAACGCTGGCAAATTAACCACCACCACCCA
>NZ_JBHYKH010000134.1:5868-6591 GCF_042741275.1 Streptomyces sp. NPDC058964 | reverse complement strand
GGTTCGCTGTGCTCCTGCTGGTCCGCATCCTCTTCGGCGTCAGCGAGGGCATCTTCCCCGGCGCATCCATCAAGGCGCTGAGCGAACGCACCTTGCCGTCACGTCGAGGCGCGGCGATCGGCACCATGCTGTCGTCGAACAGCCTCGGGGCGGCACTCGCACCGCTGATCGCGGCCCCCGCCATGGCCCTGGTGGGCTGGCGGAGCACATTCCTGCTCGTCGCCGGTCTCGGCCTGGTGATGGCAGTGATCCTTTGGCGTTTCCTGCCCAGGAAGCTGAGCCGCGAGGAGCTGGGCGGCGCCTCCATGGGGGCCGAGTCCTCGGCCGGGGCCGCGACCCGGACGCCGGTTCCTTCGTGGACGCTGCTGCGGACGCCGGCCATGTGGAAGGTCGCCGCGTTGTTGGGCGGCGGGAACATCGTAGCCTACGGCCTCCTGACCTGGGTGCCCAGCTACTTCATGGACGTCCGGCACGTCCAGCTTGCCGACACCGGGTGGCTCGCAGCCATTCCGTGGTTCGCGGCGGCGGCTGCAACCGTCCTGGGCGGGTGGCTGTTCGACCGGTACTTCCACGACCGGGCCCGGCTCATGGTGGTGCCCAGCTTCGTCCTCGGAGGCATCTTCATCGGGCTCATGATGGTGGCGCACTCCACCGCCGCCTTCACCACCTACCTCACCATCGGCAACGCGATCATGTCGCGTGCGACCATGGGCGTCATGGGGC
>NZ_JBHYKH010000134.1:0-5858 GCF_042741275.1 Streptomyces sp. NPDC058964 | reverse complement strand
GCGAGTCCGACCTGGGCCCTCTGGGGGCTGCCGCGGGGGTTGCTACCCCCCCGCATCGTCGGCACCGGCATGGGCCTGCTCAACCTTGGCGGCCAGCTCGCGGGAGCCATCACCCCGCTGGTCATGGGCTTCCTCGTCGACCGTTTCTCCTACACCGTCGCCTTCGGCTTCATGCTGGTCGGCGTGGTGGCGTCGATCACGGGCGCGCTCTGGGTGCCGCAGACCACCGACCAGTTCGCTCGCTCGGCCCCGGCAGGACTGCTCCAAGCAGCGTGAGAGCCGAGGGCCCACGCGGCGACGCCGCCTCCGCGGACGTGCGCATGGCTGGTGACTCCCGCTCTCCGGCGGGACCACCAGCCATGCGTGCCCCTCACGCGGTCTCTCCCCGCGCCCGGACACCGAGGGGAAACGCGGCGAATCGACTGGATGCGCGGCCCGCTGTCCCCGGACTCGGTTCCTACAGCGACGTCGTCCTTCCGGTCCGGGGCACCTCGACGTGATGGAGTGTCCGGCCCGTCGCCATACCAACGGCATACCGCGCAGGTGACCATCAGTCAGCAGCGCGAGCAGATCAACCGCCTCGAACCGCCGAAGTCGGTGCGCGGGTCGAGTGGTTGCGGCAGAGGTCGATCCAGTCGCGGCTCCCGTCGCAGTCGACCCGCGTTCACGCCCGTCCCGGGGTCTGGGCCCAGGTCGCTCGGCTCCGGCCTCCCGGAGCAACCGAGCCGCCGTGCCCCAGATGCGTCTGCGGGTGAGCTCTGGGTAGGTCGCTGTCGGCGACGGGAGCGCCTCACCGGTGGTTCACAGTGCCGTCCTCAGCCGGGTGGCCGCGAGGTCGGCCGCGGCCGCGAGCGTCGTCCGGCCGGCACGATCGGCGTCTGTGAGGATCTCGGCGAGCGCGGCGCCGATATGGCGCACCCGGTCGATCGCCTCCCCGTGCCCGATGCCCTCGACCTCGCGGGCCAGCGCGTAGATCACGCCGCCGGCGTTGGCCACGAAATCGGGCGCCCAGAGGATGTTCCGCTGCCGAAGGGAGTCCGCGACGTCGTCGGTGACGAGCTGGTTGTTCGCCGGTCCGACGATCGCCGCACAGCGCAGCCGGGAAACCACATCGCGGTGCACGATTCCGCCGACCGCAGCCGGGACGAGGATCTCGGTGTCGGTGGTGATCGCCTCTCCGGGCTCTACCCATGCCGCGCCGAGTTCCTCGGCCAGCACCCTTTTTTGATCATCCACATCGGATACCTTCAGCTCGGCGCCTTGCTCGGCGAGGCTGCGTGCCAGTCGCTCGCCCACCGCGCCGAGCCCGCTGACGACGATGCGGCGCCCAGCGAGTGATTCGGTGCCGAACCGGTGCATCGACGCCGCGCGCAAGGCGGCCAGCACCCCGATCGCGGTCGGTAGGGCGGGGGATCCGGAGCCGCCGTGGGACTCCGGGAGGCAGAAGGCGTGCGAGGTGCGCTCCCGCACCACGATCATGTCCTCGGCGGAGGTCCCGACATCGGGCCCCGTGCTGTAGCGGCCGCCGAACTCCGCGACCAGATCACCGACGTCGAGGAGCACCGAACGGCGATCGATGCGTGCGGGATCGGCAGTCTCGTCCAGAGCGATCACGGTCTTCCCGCCACCGTAGGCAAGACCGGCGGCGGCGCACTTGTAGCTCATCGCCTCCGACAGCCGCAGCACGTCCGCCAGCCCGTCCTGCCAGCAACGGTAGGCCCGCATCCGGCACCCGCCCACCGCGGGGCCGAGCGCTGTCGAGTGCACCGCGACCATGAGCGTCACGCCGGATCGGGCTCCACGGCGGATGGCCAACCGCTCATGCTCGAGCGCGCCCTGCTTCGCTGCGGCATCCTGCATCGGGGTACCTTTCGGATCATGGTGGTCCCCCACTCTTCCCAGGGGGTCCGCCACAGCATCCGGGCCGCCGCACACGCGCTGCATCGTCGGGAGCGCACAACACTGCGCCAGAACTTGTGCGGACCACACGATCCACGCCCGCAGGAGTGCGCTCCGCGGCATCGTCGGTGACACCCAGGAGGGTTTCCGGGGTGCATTTCGACGGAGCCGACGCGAAGGAGCCCGGATGGTCGGGATGCGAGTGCTGTCGACACCGTCCGCCCGTCGAACCCCGTGAACCGGTGGGCCGGAGGCCACCGCCCCAAGCATCCGCCTGCGGATCGGGCTCATTGGGGTCCGGCGACGAACGCGAGGTGCCCATCTGGTGCTCAGCGACGAAGACGGCCGGGGCGTGCGGACTGGATGCTCCTCCGCATCCCTCACCGCCACGGTGGGCTGCTGGAGGCTTCTCATGAGACTGCACGGAACCAAGACAGCGGTGTTGTGTGTCATCGCGCTCGCCGCCGCGGCCTGCTCCGGAGGAGCCTCGGGCTCAAGCGCCGGGAGCCAGAGCGCTTACGTCCGCGACGGCACGTTCACGTCGACCCTGTCGCAGGACCCGGGCAAACTCGACCCCTACCACACCGTTGTCGCCGCGGCCAACGACCTCCTGTCCTTTGCCTACGACCCGCTGGTCACCCTGGACGACAAGGGAAACCCGATCCCGGGCCTCACGACCAACTGGGACGTCACCCCCTCATCGGTCACCCTGACCCTCCGCAAGGGCGTCACGTGCTCCGACGGCTCGGCGGTGACCCCGACCGTCGTCAGCAAGGACCTGGACTACCTCAAGGACCCCAAGGCCGCCTCGCCGCTGCTCGGCATCGTGCTGCCGAGCCCGGACTTCACCACCAGGGCCGACGACGCCGCCGGCACCATCACGATCACGACTGGCAAACCCGACGGCCTGCTGCTCCAGTCACTGGCCGCCTTCTTCGTGGTGTGCGGCCACGGCACGGCCGACCCCACCACCCTCGCCAGGACCAGCAGTGGATCGGGCCCGTACAAGCTGACCGAGGCCGCCCCCAACGACCACTACACGCTGGTCCGCCGCGACGAGTACGCCTGGGGGCCCAACGGCGCCAGGATCAATGTGCCCGGAGCCCCGCAGAAGATCGTCCTGAAGATCGTCAACAATGACACCACCGCAGCCAACCTCCTCACCAGCGGCAGCCTCAACGGCAGCGTCGTCAACGGCCCCGACCGGGAGCGGCTGGTGCGCACCATGAAGGAGCACCGCTTCGAGGACGGCGGGACACTGGCGGTGTTCAACGAGCACCCGGGCCACCCCGGTGCCGACCCCGTGGTCCGCAAGGCGCTCACGCAGGCCCTGGACCGCGGGCAGATCGCGGATGTGCTCACCGACCGGCAGGGCAAGATCGGTAACACCACGATGGGCGTGCCGCCGCTGATCTGCGACGACTCCGGCGCTGCGGCGGGCATCCCCGCGTTCGACGCGGCGGCCGCGGCCGCCGCGCTGGACACCGCGGGCTGGCGCAAGGGCGCCGACGGGATCAGGGCGAAGGGCGGTAAGCGCCTGAGCCTCACCGCGATGTACTCCTCCGACCGGTCGAACGCGTCGGCGGGCATGGAGCTGTTCTCGGCCGCCTGGAAGAAGCTCGGGGTCGACGTGCAGGTGAAGAGCCTGAACTCGGCCGCCTTCCTGCAAGCGGTCTTCCAGAGCGACAACTGGGACGTCACCCCGGAGATCAACCTGGCCACCCAGCTGCCGTCGCAGAGCGTCAGCTTCTTCTCGGGCCCCGGCTCCCCCAAGGGATCCAACTTCGCAGGCATCCACAACACCGCCTACGAGCAGCTGGTCGCCCAGGCGGTGCAGATCCCGGGCCGGCCCGGCTGCCAGATGTGGACCGAGGCCGAGAAGGCCCTCTTCGCCCGAGCCGACGTCGTCCCCATCGCCCAGCGGTACGTCAGCTACTTCGGGCGCGGCGCGACCTTCGAGATGTCCGGCGAGATGCCCCTTCCGACCAGCATCCGGCTGCACGCCGACTGAGGAGACACCACCCATGGCTGAGCCATCCCCGGGCCCGGTGACGGTCCCGCGCGACGGTTCCCGAACGGTCGTCGCAAGGGCAGGGCACCAGGGGGAGGACATCCGGCGGTCCTCCCACTGGGCACGGTTCTTGATCAGACGAGTGCTACGCCTGGCGATCTCGCTCTTCGTGGTCATCACCGCCTCGTTCCTCCTCGTCCACCTGGTTCCCGGGGATCCGGTGCGCTCCGCTCTGGGCATCACGGCCGACCCCGCTGTGGTGGCGGCCCGCCGAGCCGAGCTCGGCCTGGACAAGCCATTGCTGACGCAGTACCTGCACTACCTGGGGGGCGTCTTCACCGGAAGCCTGGGTACCTCGATCACCAGCGGCGATCCGGTGTCGTCGGTCATCGCCACCCGGCTGCCGGCGACCGCGGAGCTGGCAGGTCTGGCGTTCCTGCTCACCGCGCTGGTGGCGGTCCCCGTGGGTATGTGGGTGGCCGTGGCCACTCACGGCGGGCGCCGCCGCGGCACGGAGCTCGCCTTCACCAGCGTGACCGGGGTCTGCACCACCGTCCCCGACTTCTTGATCGGCGTGGGCCTGGTCTTCGTCTTCGCGGTCACCCTCCCCTGGCTGCCACCCGCCGGCGCCGACACACCCGCCTCCTACCTTCTGCCCGTGCTCGCTCTGGCACTCGGTCCCAGCTGCCAGCTCGCCCGCATCATCCGCATCGAGACCACCCGCGTCCTCGGGCAGGACCACCTGCGGGTCGCCCGCAGCAAGCGCCTCCCCGCGCGACTGCTCTACCTGCGCCATGCGCTGCCCAACGTGCTCACTGCGGGGCTCACCGTCGGCGGCATCCTGTTCGCCTCGCTGGTCGGTGGCAGCGTCCTGGTCGAGAACGTCTTCGCCTGGCCGGGGCTCGGCAGCACCGTGGTCGGCGCGATCGTCGCCCAGGACTACCCGCTGGTGCAGGCGATCGTCCTGCTCCTGGGTGCGGTGGTGCTGGTGGTGAACCTCGTCGTCGATCTGGCCCTCGGTCTGCTCGACCCCCGCTCGACCCTCACGAGGAGCTGAGAAACGGTGACCAAGCACGGCATCCGGCGCGCCTTTCGGATCGGCCCCACAGGGGTGATGGGCGCACTCGGCCTGCTCCTCCTGCTCTTCCTGGCAACCGCCGGTCCCGTCATCTGGGGCGCCGCCGCCACGCACCTGAACGTGGCCGCAGCCCAGCAGGGACCCTCCGCACGACACCTGCTCGGCACCGACAGCCTGGGCCGGGACATGCTCGCCCGCGTCATGTCGGGGGCCCGTCTCTCCCTGAACCTCGCGGTGCTGGCGACCGCCCTGGGTTCGGCGGCCGGCGTGCTGCTCGGCGCGTTCCCCACCGTGCTCGGCCGCCGCAGCCGGCGGGCATGGGAATCGGCGATGAACACCGCGATCGCGTTCCCCGCGCTGCTGCTGGCGTTGTGCGTCGCGACCGTGACCGGCGTCGGAGCGAAAGGGGCGGTTGTGGCCCTCGGTATCGCCTCCGCCCCCAATTACGCCCGCCTGACCTACACCCTCGCCTCGTCCGTGTCCGGCTCGGACTACGTCTCCGCCGCACGGATCCTCGGCGTGTCCCGGTCACGCCTGATGCTGCGTCATGTCCTGCCCAACATCGCCGAACCGCTGATCGTGACCACGACCCTGCAGGTCGGTGGCATGCTCATCGCCCTGTCCGGGCTGAGCTTCCTCGGGCTGGGCGTGCAGCCGCCCTCCTATGACTGGGGCCGCCTGCTCAGCGAGAACCTCAACCGCATCTACACCGCCCCTGCTGCGGCCCTCGCGCCCGGCGTCGCCATCGTCATCGCCGGACTGGTCTTCAACGCCCTCGGCGAGACCGCGGCCGCCCTCGTCCGCGCCGACGCGGCCGCCGCCCGGGCCGCCCGTCGGCGCCGGCTCGGTGGGGCACTGCGCCGCACCGCC
>NZ_JBHYKH010000133.1:0-19114 GCF_042741275.1 Streptomyces sp. NPDC058964 | reverse complement strand
GTGGCCACCACCAGGCTCAGCAGCGGGTCGGGCAGCTGCCGGTGGATCTGGAGCACGTAGTTTTCCGCGGTGGTGAACATCGTCTAGGCCAGGCCCTCCCAGGTCTTGGTGATCCGGGCGACCTCGTTGTCCGCGTGGTCGACGATCGCGAAGTTCCAGGCCCGCCAGTTCTCCGCCTTGATGGCGCCGACCTGCTGGCCGTTCACGTTCATCGCGAAGTTGATCTTGCCGATCATGTTCTTCTGGACGATCTCGCCCACCGGCGACCCGTCCGGGCGCGACACGATCACCCGTGACTTGAATATCTTCGCCGGCCGCGTCAGCAGCAACTGCGGCTGGCCGTAGGCGTCGCGGATCTCCAGCCTGTGCGTGAGGAACTGGTCCAGGCTGGAGACGAACCGCAGGATCTTCTTCAGCACACCCTGACCGACCTCGGTGACCGAGCCGAGCTGGTTGCCGTTCTGATCCATGACCTTGTACTCGTTGGTCAGCTCGATCAGCTTGGCCTTCTGATTCACCACCAGAACCGGCTCGGTGAACAGGGTGCCGCCACCGGGACCGCCCGCGGCGACCCCGGCCTGCTGCTGCACCTGACGCTGCACCTTGGCATCGCCGCCCGCCTGGTGCGGGACGGCGGCCTGCGGCGGCGCCTGCTGGGCGCCCTGCTGGGCCGGGCTGGTGTGATCGGTCCACTGAGCCCCGTCCCAGTAACGGAGCGTCTGGGCCGCCCCGTGCGGATCGGGGTACCAGCCTGCAGGAGTGTTCGATTGCGTGGTCACCGGGGCACACTACCCTGAGCCGACCGGTAGCTGACCAGAGCCCACGATGCGGTATTCATCGCCCCGTTACTCCGTGACGATCGCGGGGTCGCTGACGCCGGGGCACCCGTTCTCGACATGTCCGGCAAATCGCCGTATGAACGAGGGGTCGGCGTCGGAGGTGACGGTGAGGTCGTACCAACGGCGGCTCGACGCCAGGTCGACGGTGTGCCGGACGGTGCCGCCGGGGCGCACCCGGAACGTCCGCGGGCGACCCGCATAGCCGCTGGCGAGCTTCAGCTCGACCGTACCGGAGCCCTTGTTGGTGAAGGTGAGCTCGATGTCGTCGCCGCTCGGGCGGGCGGTGACCTCGGGTCCGGCCGTCCTGCCCGGGCCCTTGAAGACGCGCAGGAAGCCGTTGGGCCCGTGCACGGCCAGGTCGTACGAACCGTTCGAGTACGCCGAGTTCCAGGTGTCGGAGATCGTCTTGCCGGCCTCGGTGGTGTAGCTCCAGGGTCCGTCGGCGCGGTTGCCGGAGGTGACGAGGAAGGCGGCGCCGGCCTGCGGGCCGGAGGCGAAGGTGAGCGTGAACTTCCCGGCGGCGCTGTCCGCCGCGCCGTCCACCGAGGGGGCGTACCCGAGCGGGCGGGTGGGCCTGTGGCCGCGTTCCTGCCTGGGCAGCGCGGGGCTGGCGGGCGGCGCCGGGACGTAGTCGGGGTGGCGGTCGCGGTCCGGCGGCCGGTAGCCGGCCGTGTCCGGGAGCGTGACCGGCCGGGTGTCCTTGCGGGAGAAGTCGAACGCGGCGGTCAGGTCACCGCTGATCGCACGCCGCCAGGGCGAGATGTTGGGCTCGTGCACGCCGAAGCGGCGCTCCATGAACCGGATGACCGAGGTGTGGTCGAGGGTCTCGGAGCAGACGAAGCCGCCCTTGCTCCACGGGGAGACGACGAGCATCGGGACGCGCTGGCCCAGACCGTACGGTCCGGCCACGTGGCCGCCGTCGCCCTTGAAGAGATCCGGGCCGACGTCGACGGTCGACCTGCCCTGCGCGGCGGACGTCGGCGGGAAGGGCGGGACCAGGTGGTCGAAGAAGCCGTCGTTCTCGTCGTACGTGATGAACAGGGCCGTCTTCGCCCACACCTTCGGGTCGGAGGTGAGCGCGTCGAGGACCTGGGCGATGTACCAGGCGCCGTAGTTGGCGGGCCAGTTGGGGTGCTCCGTGAAGGCCTCGGGGGCGACGATCCAGGAGACCTGCGGCAGCTCGCCGCCCTTCACGTCGGCCTTCAGCCGGTCGAAGAAGCCCTCGCCCTTGCGGGCGTCGGTGCCGGTGCGGGCCTTGTCGTACAGCGGGTCGCCGGGCTGGGCGTTCTGGTACTGCTTGAAGTAGAGGAGCGAGTTGTCGCCGTAGTTGCCGCGGTAGGCGTCCTGGATCCAGCCCCAGGAGCCGTTCGCGTCCAGGCCGTCGCCGACGTCCTGGTAGATCTTCCAGGAGATCCCGGCCTTCTCCAGGCGCTCGGGGTAGGTCGTCCAGCCGTAGCCCGCCTCGTCGTTGCCGAGCACCGGGCCGCCGCCCTGGCCGTCGTTGCCGGTGTAGCCCGTCCACAGGTAGTAGCGGTTCGGGTCCGTCGAGCCGATGAACGAGCAGTGGTAGGCGTCGCAGACGGTGAAGGCGTCGGCGAGGGCGTAGTGGAACGGGATGTCGTCGCGCGTCAGGTACGCCATGGTCGTGGAGCCCTTGGACGGCACCCACTTGTCGTACCTGCCGCCGTCGAAGGCCGCGTGGCCGTCGTTCCAGCCGTGCGGGAGGTCCTGGATGAAGGCCAGTCCGAGGTCGTCGGCGTCCGGGTGGAAGGGCAGCAGGTCCTTGGTGCCGTCCGACTGGTACCAGACGGGCCTGCCGTCCGGGCGGGTGACGACGGGGCGTGGGTCGCCGAAGCCGCGGACGCCCGCGAGGGAGCCGAAGTAGTGGTCGAACGAGCGGTTCTCCTGCATGAGGACGACGATGTGCTCGACGTCCTCGATCGATCCCGTGCGGTGGTTCGCGGGCAGCGCGGCGGCGCGCTGGATGCTGCCGGAAAGCGCGGTGAACGCCGTCGTGGCGCCCGCGAGTTGGAGAAATCGACGCCGGTTGACTTCGGACATGGGTGAAGAACCTCTCATCCTGATGTGCGGGATGGCCGGTGCGTGACGGATTGTGCGCGGTGCGAGTGTTCCAAGAGCAGCAAACGTCAGGGAAGGGTCTGATGTCGCCGATGTGACGGCCGACGGTACGTGCGGCCAAGACCTCCCCAAGAAGGTCACCGGGCCTTCATCGGTCCGGATATCTCCATGCGCCACTCGACCGTCCTCGCCAGGAGCCAGTGGTACGTCGCCGCCTGCAGCCGATGTCCTGGCGGGCACCCCGGACCACCGGGACCCACAGCTCACGGACGGGGAGCGGGAGGCGGCCGGGACGGTGCTGATCTGCGGGTCACGCTGCCGCGGGAGACGGCTCGTGCCGGACCTGCAGGCGCGTTCGCCCTCCCCCGGCCGGCGAAGTGACGGGCAGGGTCACCGGCACGCCGGAGTCGGTCGGTCCCGCGGACGCGGCCGGGGCCTGACCGTGGCGGCTGTCCGGCGCAATGCAGCAGCGGATCGCGATCGCCCGGTCGCCGGCTCACGAACCCGAGGTGCTGCTGATGGACGGGCCGTCCGCGGCGGTCGGCCCCGGGCCCGCGCCGGGCTGGAGGATCCGGTGCGGGGGCCGTGGCGCGAGCACGGGACCACGATCCTGTTCGTCACGCGCGGCGTCGACGAGGCCGTGCAGCCGGGTGAGCGGGTCGTCGTCCTGTCGGCCTCGCCCACCGCCGTGCGGGAGCAGCCGAAGGTCGACCTGCCGGACGGGTTCGACCAGGTGCACACCCGGGTGCACCCGCGCTTCGCCGGACTGCGGACCCAGGTGTACGAGCGGATCCGGGCGGCGCAGCGCGGGGTCCCGCGGGACGTCACGAGGACGAGTACGCCTCCACCTCGCTGAACTGGGCCGCCGGCCAGCCGGAGTTGGCGGTGACGTTCAGCCGGAGACAGCGCAGTTCGGTGCCGGCCGGCAGCGGCACGGTCACGGTGTTCCCGGTCGCCGGGTCGAAGCGGTAGCCCTGCGAGGCGACCACGGTCGAGTAACCGGAGCCGTCGGTGCTGCCCAGCACGGACAGGGTCTCGGTACGGGCCTGCCAGGCGGGCTGCGGCGGCAGTTTCAGCACCAGCCGGCGGACGCCCTGTGCCGAGCCCAGGTCAACCGTCCAGGACTGCGGGAACGCGTTGTTGGTGGACTCCCAGTAGCTGTTCGGATCGCCGTCCGCGGCCTTGCCGGGCGTGTAGACGTCCTGCGAGCCGGTGGCGGTGGCCGGCCTGCCCTTGGCCAGGTTGCGGTTCGGGTCGGGGTCCGGGGTGCCCTGACCCGGCTGGGGCCAGGTGGAGCAGTCCGGCCAGGTGCTGCTCCAGCCGGAGTTGCCGCCCCCGTCGGTGAGCGTGAAGGCACCCGAGCCGGCCGGGTAGGGGCAGTTGTAGACGCCCGCCGCGCCGACGCCGGTGGCCGTCACGCCGCGGAAGGTGCAGTTTGCGCAGAGAGTGCTCCCGGTGCCCCTACACCCGGCTCCCCGTCGCCGTGTCCGCCGACAGCCGCTGGGCGAGGTAGATGGGGACCACCGACAGCAGGACGAGCACGGCCGCCACCACGTTGACCACCGGAGCCTGCTGGGGGCGGGTCATGTTGTCGAAGATCCAGATGGGCAGCGTCTGGACGCCCGGCCCGGCGGTGAAGGTCGTCACCACGATCTCGTCGAAGGAGAGCGCGAAGGCGAGCAGCGCACCCGCGACCAGCGCCGAGCGCACCAGCGGGAAGGTGACGTCGACGAAGGCACGGAAGGTGTCGGCACCGAGGTCCATCGCCGCCTCCTCGTACGAGCCGGAGGTGCGGCGCAGCCGGGCGGCGACGTTGTTGAAGACGATCACGATGCAGAAGGTGGCGTGGCCGACGACCACGGTGAACAGGCCCAGGCCCACCCCGAGCGGCTCCAGGACCGTGCCGAACGCCGAGTTGAGCGCGATGCCCGTGACGATGCCGGGCAGCGCGATCGGCAGGACGACCACGAAGGAGAGCGCGTCACGGCCGAAGAAGCGGTGCCGGGCCACCGCGAAGGCGATCAGCGTGCCGAGGACGAGCGCGATCGCCGTGGCGCCGAGACCGGCCTTCACCGAGGTCCACAGTGCGCTGCGGGCACCGGCGTTGTGCCAGGCGACCGACCACCAGTGGGCGGTCAGCCCCGGCGGCGGCCAGCTCGCGCTGCGGTCCGGGTTCAGCGAGTTGACGAGGACCAGCAGCAGCGGCACGTAGACCACCGCGAAGCCGAACCCGGCGGCGACGCGCAGCGCGATGCGCGCGGGACGCGAGAGCTGCATGACGAGAACACCCCTCTAGAGACTGCTGAGCGCGCCCGTGCGGCGCATCGCCAGCAGGTAGAGCACGATCACCACGACCGGGACCGTGCCGAGCGCTGCGGCCATGGGCAGGTTGAGCTCGATGTTGGAGTAGACGAGGTTGCCGATCAGCTGGGTCTTGCCGCCGACGATCTGCACGGTGATGTAGTCACCGAGGCTGAGCGAGAAGGTGAAGACCGAGCCGGCGGCGACGGACGGCAGCACCATCGGCAGCACCACCGAGCGGAGGGTGCGGCCGGGGCGGGCGCCGAGGTCGGCGGAGGCGTCCAGCAGGTTGGCGGGCAACTGCTCCAGCGCCGTGTGGATCGGCAGGATCATGTACGGCAGCCAGAGGTACGTCAGCGTCAGCACGGCGGCCACCAGCCCGAAGCCGGGTCCGCTCAGGCCCAGTGGCGCCAGCATCCAGTCGGCCAGCCCGCCCTGGGACAGGATCAGCCGCCAGGCGTACACCTTGACCAGGTAACTGGCCCACAGCGGGGTGAGGATGGCGACGACCAGGAGCGGGCGCCGCTTCGGGCGGGCCACCCGGGCGGTGTAGAAGGCGACCGGGAAGGCGAGCACCACGCACAGGACGGTGACCGTGAGGGCCACGCCGATGCTGCGCAGGATCACCTGCCGGTAGACGGGGGTCGTGAACAGCTCGTGGAAGTTGTCGGCCGACCAGACCTTCACGACCTCGGAGGTGAAGGAGTTCGTCGTCCAGAAGGCGGAGACGAACAGCACGGTCAGCGAGCCGAGGTAGAGCATGACCAGCCACAGCAGCGGGGCGGTCAGCAGCAGGGCGAGTCCGAGCCGCGGGCGGCGGTGCAGCACTCCGGCGAGCCGCCGGACGGTGCCCCTGGAGGTCCGCCCGGCGGTCTGCGCGACGACGGTCATCCGCTCAGCCCTTGATCTCGGTCCAGGCCTGGACCCACTTGGCGTACGGCACGCACTTGACGTCGGTGCGGCCGTCCAGGCACTGCTCGATGGGCGTGTTCCAGAAGGCGATCTTCTTCCAGTAGGCGGTGTCGGCCGCGTGGTAGGTGGCGCAGAAGTTCTTGTCGCTGGTCTCGTCGCAGGCCTTGGCGTTGGCCGGCGCCTCGCCGAAGTACTCGGCCACCTGGGCGTTGACCTTCGGCGAGATGATCCAGTCCAGCCACTTGTAGGCGCAGTTGGGGTGCTTCGCCTTGGAGTACAGCATCCAGGTGTCCGACCAGCCGGTCGAACCCTCCTTGGGCACCGAGGCCTTGACCTTGGCTCCCTCGTCGGCCGCGAGGTTGGCGATGACCTGCCAGGTGGTGCCGACCACGGAGTCGCCGCTCTTGAAGGCCGAGATCTCCTTGAGGTAGTCGCTCCAGTACTCGCCGATGTTCGCGTTCTGCTGCTTGAGCAGGGCCACGGCCGCGTCGAACTGCTTCTGGTCGAGCGCGTACGGGTCCTTGATCCCCAACTCCGGCTTGGCGGCCTTGAGATAGAGCGCCGCGTCGGCGATGTAGATCGGGGAGTCGTACGCCGTGACGTGGCCCTTGTACTTGGCGGAGCCGTCGAAGACGGCGGACCAGGACGTCGGGGCGGGCGCGACCTTCTCGGTGTTGTACATCAGCAGGTTGGCGCCGCGGCCGTGCGGGATGCCGTACGCCTTGCCCTTGACCGAGTTCCAGGCCTGCATCTTCAGGTCACCGAAGACGTCCTTGTAGTTCGGTACGAGGCCGGTGTTGACGGGGGCGGCGTCGCCGGAGGCGATCAGGCGCAGCGACGCGTCGCCGGAGGCGGAGACGGCGTCGTACTCCCCGGTCTTCATCAGCTTGACCATCTCGTCGGAGCTGGCGGCAACCTTGGAGTGGACCTGGCAGCCCGTCTGCTTCTCGAAGTCGCCGACCCAGTTCACCTTGGGGTCGTTGGACCCGTCCTCGACATAGCCGGCCCAGGCGATCAGGTTCACCTGCCCCTCGCCCTTGCCCAGTTTCGACTGCGCCTTGAGATCGGGGGGATTGAGGCCGGTGGCCGAGGAGCCGCCGCCGGAGCCGGAGGATCCGCAGGCGGTGGCGGCGAGGAGGAGCGCGGCGACGGCCGCGGCTCGGAGGGTTCGGGTGTGGCGCACGGCGTTCTCCATGTGTGAGGAGGGGTTCAGCGGGCGGCGTCGGGGACCTGGACCGTGTGGCGGCGGTGCCACTGGAGGCGGACCCGGGAACCTCGGTAGGCGGCGACGTCCTCGGCGGAGGTCTCCAGGTTCTGCTGGAGCGCGGTGAGACGCCCGCCGGCGTCGAGGTCGACCAGGAAGCGCGTCGCGTCGCCCAGGTAGACGACCTCGGCGACGGTGCCGGTGGCGCTCGCGTGCTCGGGCTCGTCGCCGGTCGCCGACTCCTTGAGGACGCGGATCTTCTCGGGCCGGATGCTGTAGGTGCCCGGGGCGCCGACCACGCGCTGGGCGGACTCGCCCACCAGGAGGTTCGAGGTGCCCACGAAGGAGGCGACGAAGGGGGTGGCCGGGCGCTCGTAGATCTCGGCGGGGGTGCCGACCTGTTCGATGACACCCTGGTGGAAGACGGCTATGCGGTCGCTCATCGTCAGCGCCTCCTCCTGGTCGTGGGTGACGAAGACGAAGGTGATGCCCACCTCGCGCTGGAGTGCCTTGAGCTCGACCTGCATCTGCTCGCGCAGCTTGAGGTCCAGCGCGCCGAGGGGTTCGTCGAGCAGCAGCACGCGGGGGCGGCCGACCAGGGCGCGGGCCAGCGCGACGCGCTGGCGCTGACCGCCGGAGAGCTGGGAGGGGCGGCGTTTGCCGTACCCGTCCAGGCGCACCTCGGCCAGCGCCTTGCGGGCGCGGACCAGGCGCTCCGCCTTGGGCACCTTGCGGATCCTGAGGGCGTAGGCGACGTTCTGTTCGACCGTCATGTGCGGAAAGAGGGCGTAGTCCTGGAAGACGGTGTGCACGTCCCGCTCGAAGGGGGCGAGACCGGTCACTTCCTGTCCGGCCAGTTCGATCCGGCCGCCGGTGGGGGTCTCGAAGCCGGCGATCAGGCGCAGGACGGTGGTCTTGCCCGATCCGGACGGGCCGAGCATCGAGAAGAACTCGCCGTCCCTGATCTCCAGGTCGACCCCGGCGACGGCGGCCGTGTCCCCGAACGACTTCCGCAGTCCCTGAAGCCGGACCGCAATTCCCTCCATGGGCGGGAACCTTTCTGGCGCTCTTGATCGTTGAAGGGAAACCTATGAAGTCATATGTCAAATCTCAAGACTCCCTTAGGGTAAAGCTTGAGTCAACGTGCAAGGTGGTGACCGTGAAGCAACCGACGGACGGCGGGGCCCGCAGAGCCGTGTTCGCGCCGGTCGACAACCGGGCGCGGGTGGACGCGGTGGTCCGCAGGCTCGGCGACGCCATAGAGCTGGGACTGCTCGCCGACGGGGAGCAGCTGCCCGGGGAGAGCGAACTGGCCGGGCAGCTGGGCGTGTCCACGGTGACCCTGCGGGAGGCGCTCATGGCGCTGCGCCAGCAGGGTCTGGTCACCACCCGCCGGGGACGCGGCGGTGGCAGCTTCGTCTCCCTGCCCGACGTCCCCGGCGAGGAACGCCTCAAGGCCCGGCTGCAGGGCTGGAGCACCGAGGAGCTGCGCGACCTCGGCGACCACTGGGCCGCACTGTCGGGTGCCGCGGCCAGGCTCGCCGCGCAGCGCACGGAGCCGGACGACCTCGTACAGCTGCGGCGCACGGCGGTGGAGCTGGCGGAGGCCGAGGACGCGGCGGCACGCAGCCGGATGTACGGCCGTGTCCACGTGGAGCTCGCGGCGGCCGCGCAGTCCGCCCGGCTCACCCGTGAACAGGTGGCCCTGCAGACCGAGGTGGGCGCGCTGCTGTGCCTCGTGTTCGGGGACGACGAATATCGTGAAGAAGCCGCCGACCGTCACCGCTCCGTAATCTCGGCGGTGCAAGATGGGGCGCACGCCTCGGCCGGCACGCTGGCCGAGAGGTGCGTACTGGAGTCGACGGCGCGGCTCATCGCCGTCCGTCTCACCCTGTAGGACTCGTGCAGGACTCGTCGACGGTCCCCGTCCGCTGGAGGGCGCCATGAGCAGAAGCTCCGGTCCCGGCGCCACCACGCTCGAGGCGTCGGCCGAGGACCGCGTGGCGTCCCGGGTGGGCGAGGCACTCGAGGCGGTCTTCGACGCCGTGGCCCAGACCCGCGCCGACACCGCCGCCCTGCTGGCCCGGGTGCGCGAACAGGACCGGCGGCCCGCCTCCGTCGACCTGGCCGCGCTGCGTCCCGGGCTGCATCTGCGGCTGACGCGGCAGGAGCTGGTCTCGGGGGTCGGTTTCATCGCGGCACCGGGCCTGCTGGAGGACGTACCCGCGTGGCTGGAGTGGTGGCAGACGGACTCCGAGGGGGGCGTACGTCCACTGCTGCTCGACCTCGACCCGAACCAGTCGGCGTACTCGGACTACACGCACTGGGACTGGTTCGCCCTCCCGCGCGACACCGGGCGCCGGGCGGTGGCCGGGCCGTACGTGGACTACCTCTGCTCCGACGAGTACAGCCTCACCCTCTCCGCGCCGGTGACGGTGGCGGGCCGGTTCGTGGGAGTGGCCGCGGCCGACGTGTATCTGCGGCACTTCGAGGCGACCGCGCTGCCCCTGCTGCGGGAGCTGCCGGGCCCGGCCCACCTGGTGAACGCCCGTGGCCGCGTCGCGGCCTCCGCGGACCCCGCCCACCTGGCCGGCTCCCTCACGAGGGGACCGGACTTCGGGGCCGTGCTGGAGCGGGCGCGGCCCACCACGCTCGCGGGGACCCGGCTGGTCCCGTGCCGGAACGTGCCGCTGGTGCTGGTCGTGGCCACGGAGTGAGGCGTGCCCCACGCGGGCTGCCCGAAGTCGGCCGAATACCGCCACATCAACCGGACGGAACTCCCGCGACGAACAGCGGCCCCGCGGACAGGGCGGACAGGTGTGCCGCCCGGCGCCGTCGGCGACCTGAACGCCGACGGTGCCGGGTCAGGCGTCCGGGGCCGGCACGACGGTCAGATGGGCCGCGGCGCCGCCGGCGCGGCGGGGGCGGCGCGGCGCCACGGAGGGGCGGCGGGCGTCACGCAGGACGAGGGTGAGCCGTGTGTAGCCCATGGCCTGCAGCATCTTGGGGGTGTCGCCGACGATGCGGCACTCCGTCGCGCCCCAGCGGGGGTCCGGGTGGATCAGAGGGCGGACGGCACCGTCGAGCTCCATGGCCTCGTCCCCCACCGCGCGGATCCAGTGCGGCAGCCCCTGCCGGAAGGCGGCCTCCATGATGGGGTCCTGGGCGATCTCCCGGCGGATGGCCTGCAGCTCGTGGTCGTGCCCGTACCGCTCCAGGGCCGCCTTGAAGTGCGCGAGCATGGGCAGGCACCAGCGCGCCTCGTGCTCCCCGAGCACCGCTCCCGCGTCGGGGTGGAACAGGACGAACCGGAGAAGGTTGTCGCAGGGCATGGCCGTGGGATGCGGACCGATGCCACGGAAGAGCGACTCGAAGGCGCTGTTGGCCAGCACCACGTCCCAGCGGTGGTCGAACACGACGGACGGGAAGGCCACGGCCTCCAGGAGCGTGGCGTGGTCCTGGAGATACGCCTGGGCCTCAAGACCCTCGGGGACGGGCCGCGGCACCGGCCGCCGCCCTCCTGCCTGATATGCCATCGGGAGGTCACCCCTCTTGCCTATGCGGCCTTCTCGCGGCGTTGTGATCCTGCTGCCCCGACAAGAGCCATGTCAACTATCGTGGCATTTCATGCCTGTTGACGGCTGAAATTGGCCACAGTTGTGGCGAGACCTGGATGTGAGTTCGAACGACCCGCTACTCTCCGGGAAGTTCACGGCAATCCCTTGTGAGAAGCCACTGAAGCCCCTGAGAGACGTAGGAGTTCTGTCGGTGACGGATGGCTACGAGGATCCGGGCGCCACGGCGACCGCCCAGCTGCCGGCCGTCGTCGCCCGCGTCGCCGCGCTCGCCGACCGGCTCGGCGTGGCACACCCGGAGGTCTTCGACGTCGGACGGCTCTCGGTCGCCTGCGGCGTCCCCGAGCCCGTGGCCAGGGCCCTGCTGAGCGGGCGCCCCGCGGGCGAACCCGATGTGCAGGCCCGGTTCCTGCAGCGCCTCGACCTGCTGCGCCGCACCCGGCTCAAGCCGAACGGACGCCGCTACACCCAGCAGGAGATAGCCGACGGGGCGGGCATGTCCCGGCAGCAGGCCGGCGCCCTCATCAACGGCGACCGGCGCCCCACCATGGAGCACTGCGACGCCATCCAGCGCTTCTTCCGCGTGCACGCCGGCTTCCTCACGGCGGAAGACCCCGAGGCCCTCGCGGGTGCCCTGCAGCGCACCGAGCAGGAGCTCCTGCAGCAGCTCGCCGACCGGGAGCGGGCGGCGGCCGGCTCCGCGGAGGACGATCCCCTGGAGCGGCTGCTGCAGGACCACGGCGTCCGTGGCATCGCCTGGCGCGCGGCGCAGCTGCCCACGGACCAGCACCGGGACAAGGTCGCGGAGTGGCTGGACATGCTCCTGGAAAGCGTCAAACGGCCCGAGTCGTGATCCGGGGGAGAACTGTGGGCATCGGCAGGGACATGCGCAGGCTGTGCGGCAAACTGGTCGGGGAGCTCACGCTGCCCGCGCCGGCCCGCCCGGACGACCTGTACACCGCGCTGTGCGACGCGATGAGCCGCCGCCGCGGCCGTCCCGTCCAGTTCCGTACGGCCGTCTTCCCGCCCGGGACGGCCAGCGGGCTGTGGCTCGACATGACCGACCAGGACCTCATCGTCGTCGAGGAACGCACCGCGCCCGACCACCAGTTGGTGATCCTGGGTCACGAACTGTGGCACATGAACGCCGACCACGGCGGCCACCATGTCGAGGGCGTCAAGGTCGCCACCCGGCTGCTGGGCCACGCCCCGGACCGGGAGGCGCTCCAGGCGACCGTCCAGCGGGCGGCGGCCCGTACGCGCTTCGACCTGGACGAGGAGCGCGACGCCGAGACCTTCGGCCTGCTGCTCGCCAGCAAGTGCCGCCCCTGGCTGGCCGGCTCGGCCCTGCGGGGTCCGGTCCAGCGGGACCATCTGGCGGGCCGCATCGAGGCGTCACTGGGCTATCTGGGCCCACAGGGCTGACGTCGTCCTGCCCCGGCGAGTGTCCGCACATCCACACGGCGAGGGCCCACCAACGTCCACTTGCCCCACGCGCCGGCCGCGAGGGAGCCGCAGGGGCGCGCCGGTGTCGCGGGCCCGATCGCGCGGAGGCCCGAAGGGCAGGGCACGTTCGGGCCCCCGGCACCCGCTCCGGCGCCCCGAAGGCGACCGGGCCGTCGTCAGGTGGCGCTGCGTTCGCTCGCCTCGCGCAGGTCTCGTTCCCGTTCGTGGGTGCGGGGGGTGTCGGGGTGGCCGGCCGGGCGGCCGTCGAGGAGGAGTTCGCGCCAGCGGTCGCGGCTCCAGTCGGCGGGGGCGGTGGTGGAGGTGAACTCCTCGACCAGGGCGAGGAAGCGGGCCGGGTCGGAGTGGAAGGGGAAGTGGCCCGCGCCCTCGAAGATCTCCAGCCGGCTGCCGGGCATGGCCGCATGGGCGCCGTGGGCGTGCCGTACAGGCACGACACTGTCCCGGTCGCCCCACAGCAACAGGGTGGGCATGCCCTCGGTGAGGTAGCAGCGGTCGAGCATGGTGACCACCTGCCCGCGCCAGTCGACGACCGCGCGCAGGGTGCGGATGAAGGCGTTGCGCGAGGTCTCGTCCGGCAGGGCGTCGACGAGGGTGACCAGTTCCGGGGCGTCCTGCCCGAGGTCGGTGTCCAGCAGCCGCATCAGGCGGACCGCGAGGCCGACCTGTGCCCGCATGCCGGGCAGCCGGAGCGTGGACAGCATGAGGTGGGCGCCGGGCAGCGACACCAGCCTCAGCACCGGGTTGACCTCGCGCCCGACGCCGCCCGCGCTGACCAGGACGAGCCGCTCGGTGCGTTCGGGGAACTGGTAGGCGAACTGCATCGCCACTCCCCCGCCGAGCGAGTGGCCGACCAGCGTCGCGGACTCGATGCCGAGCGCGGTGAGCAGGTCGCGCACGCCGTTGGCGTAGGCGGCCACCGAGTAGTCGGCCCGCGGCTTGTCGGAGGCTCCGTGGCCGAGCAGGTCGGGGGCGATCACGGTGTGGCTGCGGGCGAGGTCGGGGATCAGTTCGGCCCAGGTCGCCGACGAGTCCCCGATGCCGTGGACGAGGACCAGCGCCGGGCCCTCGCCCGCCATGCGGAAGGCACGGCGGTAGCCGTGCACGACGCGGTACTGCAGTTCGAGTTCTCCGTCGCGCACCGGACGCAGCCGTGCGGTGCGCGCGGGGTGCCGTCGTGGGACGTCGACCACGCCTCAGTCTCCCGTCGCCGTGACCGCGTCCGCAGCTGGGCGTGCGCGGCCCGAAATCCGTTCTCTCCAGCGTAGAGAGGCATTCCCCCGCGGGATTTCGGTGAGGTTTCGCCTCCGCTAAGCGGGCGAACCGATCCGTAGCCCAACGGCGTTGTCAGTGGTGGACGGCAAGCTGGAGGTACGCGTCCCACGGGCGCGTGGACGTGCTGCCGAACCGGGGAGAACCGACCATGCCCACCGCCGTACTGACCGACCACGAGCGCACCGCCGTACAGGCCTACCTGCGACTGCTTCACACGGTGCGAGCGGTCTTCGACGGCCCGGCCGAGGGCGGGCGGCCGGTCCTCCTCCCGCCGGCCGTGCTCGCCGAGGCGGAACGCGCGCTGGCGGAAGCGGGGCTCAGGGGCAACGAGGAGGAGTTCTTCCGGCTCCTGCACAACTGGTGTCCCGAGCCGTGAGTCCGGCGCTCAGGAGTGGGGCACCACGACGGCCGTGGTCACGACGCCGCGCTGGACGCTCCACCGGCCCTCGAACCGCTGGACACGCCGACCGCCCACCCGGGGGCCGGGGACGAGGAGTTCGGCGCGCAGACCGCCGACCGGTCGCTCGCCGGGGTCCGCGAAGACCTCGATGTCGGCCTCCGAGAAGTCCAGCCACTGTCCGGTGAGGGGGAACCACGCCTTGTAGACCGACTCCTTGGCACTGAACAGGATCCGGTCCCAGTGGATGTCCGGACGTTCCTCGGCGAGCCGGCGCAGGCGCTCGCCCTCCGCGGGCAGGAAGACGTAGGAGGCGACGTCCTGCGGGAGCGGTTCGTCCGGTTCGGCGTCGATGCCGAGGGAGGCCAGGTCGGCGGCGCGGGCCAGGACGGCGGCGCAGTAGTCCGCGCTGTGGGTCATGCTGCCGACCAGGCCGTCCGGCCAGCGCGGGGCCCCGCTCTCGCCGGTCACGATGGGCTGGGCGGGGACACCGAGCTTCTCCATCGCGCGCCGGGCACAGGCGCGCACGGACGAGAACTCGCGGCGGCGCTTGGCCACCGCGCGGGTCATGAGTGCCTCCTCCTCGGGGTAGAGCGGGGCCTCCTGGATCGCGTCGTCACCGAGCAGTTCCACGGCCACGACCGAGTCCGGGAGCAGCGCCTCGATCACCGGTTCCGACCTCCATCGGCAGTATGCGGCGCAGCCTTCCCGGGGGTTCCGGGCGCTTGCGCCACTCACGGGGGTATCCCACGGACACCTCCTCGAAGCGGACGCCGTCGAGCCAGGTGGTCCGCGGTATGTGGAGATGACCGTAGACCATCGTGTCGACTCGGAATCTGCGGTGCCAGTCGGAGGTGAGTTCGGTTCCGCACCACATGGCGAACTCGGGGTGCCACAGGACGTCGGTCGGGTGCCGGTCCAGCGGATAGTGGTTGATCAGTACGGTGGGCAGGCCGTCCGGCAGTTCGGCGAGTCTGCGTTCCGTCGCGGCGACCCGGGCGCGGCACCAGGCCTCACGGCTGGGATAGGGGTCGGGGTGCAGCAGGTACTCGTCGTTGCAGACGATGCCGGTGCCGTGGGCGTACGCGAGCCCCTCCTCCTTGGTCGCGCAGCCGGCCGGCAGGAACGAGTAGTCGTACAGGAGGAACAGCGGGGCGACGGCGACCGGGCCGCCGGGGCCGTTCCAGAGGGGAAAGGGGTCCTCGGGGGTCGTCACGCCCAGGCCCCGGCACATCTCGACCAGGTGCTCGTAGCGGGGAACGCCCCGCAGGGTGACGGGGTCCTTCGGGTGGGTCCACAGGTCGTGGTTGCCGGGGACCCACAGGACCTTGCGGAAGTGGTCGGTGAGGGTCTCCAGGGCCCAGCGGATGTCGGCCACGGTCTCGGCGACGTCGCCGGCGACGATCAGCCAGTCGTCGTCCGTCCCGGGCCGCATGCGTTCGACGAGCGCGCGGTTCTCGGCGTACGCGATGTGCAGGTCGCTGATGGCCAGCAACTGCCCGGCACCACCGGCCGTCGGCTCCACCCGTCCCCCTCCCTTTCGATCACGCCCATGGCAACACGAGAACACATCCACCGTCACCGGACAAGGGGAAACCAGGACGGCGCAACGGAGGGCCCGCGGAGGGTGGACGCGGTCGGCGCGGCGATGGACGCGGCGCCGGTGCCACCGGGCTTCCCCGCCGGCAGAGCCGGTGCTCGGGGCCGGCGCAGCAGGACATCCCGTCCCCGCAAAGCCCGTGCGCGCGGCGCGTGCGGCCGGATCTCCCGCGCCCGCACAACCCACATCCGGCAGCGCCCGCGCATCTGGATCTCCCGCGCCGCACAGCCGGACTCCCCCGTCGGCGGAACCCGTGCCCGGTGGCGGGTGAGGCGGGTGAACGGTGCTGGTGGACGTGGTTCGGCAGGCCGGGGAAATCCGTAACATGCGCGTTGCACGCCGAGGCCCTTGAAAGCCGTATGATCGCCCCAACACCACCGCCACGAACTTCCCTTCGCGTAGGCCGGTTTGGTGTCCCTCCCACCACCCCTGCCCGGGCACGGGCCGCTCCGCCCTGCCCGGAAACCCCCGAAAGGCGGCCTGCATGCTCTCTCGCGTACGCGTCTGGCTCAACCGCACGTACGCGGAGAACGTGTTCTTCATGGATCAGCTGCGGAGGAATCCCAGCGACCGGGCGGTCGAGATCCATGCCACGCACGGCGACGCCGACTCCCCCGTACTGGCCGCCGCCGACACCGCCGACCTCGAGCCGGAGGGCCTGTCCCCGGCCGCGTACGTCGAGTACGCCCTGGACCAGTGCGTACGGCGCGGTATCGACGTGTTCGTGCCGCGGCTGCACCAGGCGGCCGTCGTGGCGCACCGTGCCGACTTCGCGGCGGTCGGTACGGCCCTGCTGGCGCCGACGCCGGAGGCGGTGGCCGTCTTCGAGGACAAGGCGACGGCGTACGAGGCGGTCCGCTCGGTCGGCGTCCCGGTGCCGCCCTGGTGGCGGGTGCGCACCGCGGAGGAACTCGTCGCCGCCGTGGCGGAGTTGGAGGCGGACGGTCACAAGGCGTGCTTCAAGCCCGCCGCCGGCGCCGGCGGGGTCGGCTTCCGTGTCATCACGCGCGCCCCGTTCTCGCTCCTTCACCTCAACGGCTTCCCCGGCCCCCATGTCCAGCTCGACCTGGTGGTCGAGGCGCTGGAGCGGGCCGACCACCCGGTGGACTGGCTGGTGATGCCTCGCCTGGAGCAGCCGGAGGTGTCGGTCGACTGCCTCACCGGTCCCGACAACCGGGTCCGGCTGGCCGTGGGCCGCACCAAGAACGGCCGCCGTCGCGGCTTCACCCTCCACGAGCAGTGGCTGGAGCCGGCGCGGCTGATCGCGGAGGGCTTCGGACTGCACTACCTGTCCAACATCCAGTTCCGGATGTACGGCGACCGGCCGGTGCTGCTCGACGTCAACACGCGTCCGGCGGGCGGCCTGCACCAGCTGGCGCTGTGCGGAGTCAACGCCCCTTGGGCGGCGGTGCAGTTGGCGCTGGGCGAGGACCCCGGCGAGATCGAGCCCCCGTTCCTGGGCCAGGACTACACGGTGGTGTCGGGACCGCGTCCGCTGCGTCCCGTGACGCTTCCGCAGCAGCGGACGGACGAGGTCGGCCCGCTGCTCCCGGCCGTGCCCGCCCCCGGTCCCGCCGCCGAGGTGACGGCCACGGCCACGGCCACTGCCGCCGCGCCCGCATAGACCCCGGCTCCACACCGGTCTGGACCAATCATGGCGCAGCCCCTTGACACCGTGATTGGTCCATACCAACTTGGTTGCGCACCCCTTCCGCACATCCGTGCACTCCCGAACACCCCCATTCCTCCAGGGAGATCGCGTGCGCAACACACTCGGACGTTTCAGACACCGCCTGCTCGCCCTGGCCGGCTCCGCGGCCCTCGCGCTCGCCGGGGCCGTCGCCCTGCCCGGTACGGCCCACGCGGCCAACATCCTCACCAACCCCGGCTTCGAGTCGGGCAGCCTTTCCCCCTGGAGCTGCTCCGGGAACCTCGGCTCCGTCGTCTCCTCCCCCGTGCACGGCGGCTCCAAGGCGCTGGCGGGTGCGGTGACCTCGAGCGACAACGCCCAGTGCACCCAGACCGTCGCGGTCCAGCCCAACACCACCTACACGCTCAGCGGCTGGGTGCGCGGCTCCTACGTCTACCTCGGGGTGGACGGCGGCGCCTCGACCTGGACGACATCCCCGTCGGCGTACAGCCAGCTGTCGGTCTCCTTCACCACCGGCGCCTCCCAGACCAGCGCCACCATCTACGTCCACGGCTGGTACGCGCAGGGCACCTACTACGCCGACGACATCGGCCTGGACGGCCCGGGTGGCGGCGGTGGCGGCGACACCCAGGCGCCGACCGCGCCCACCGGCCTGACCTCGACGGGCAAGACCTCCTCGAGCGTGTCGCTGAAGTGGAACGCCTCCACGGACAACGTCGGGGTCACCGCCTACGACATCTACAGCGGTGCCGGCCAGCTGCTCAGCGTCTCCGGTACGAGCGCCACGGTCAGCGGGCTGTCGCCGAGCACGTCGTACACCTTCACCGTGAAGGCGCGGGACGCGGCCGGGAACACCTCCGGGGCCTCCAACTCCGTGTCCGTCACCACGGACGCGGGCAGCGGCGGCGGCAGCGGCTTCAAGCAGGCGGCACCGTATCTGTACGAGGGCTGGGGCGACCCGCCGAGCCCGGCCACGGTGATGAGCGCGACCGGGATCAAGTGGTTCACGATGGCGTTCGTGCTCGACTCGGGCGGCTGCACCCCCGCCTGGGACGGCAGCCGGGCCCTGACCGGTGGGGTCGACCAGACGGCGATCAACCAGATCCGCTCCGCGGGCGGTGACATCGTCCCGTCGTTCGGCGGCTGGCAGGGCAGCAAGCTCGGCGCCAACTGCTCCTCCGCGAGCGCGCTCGCCGGAGCACTGCAGAAGGTGATCGACGCCTACTCCCTCAAGGCGATCGACATGGACATCGAGAACACGGACGAGTTCGAGAACGAGGCCGTCCAGGCGAAGATCCTCACCGCCCTGAAGACCGTCAAGGCCAACAACCCGGGCCTGAAGACCATCGTCACCTTCGGCACCTCGACGACCGGCCCGACCTACTACGGCAACCGGCTCATCGAGCAGGCCCAGTCGCTCGGCGCCAACATCGACGTCTTCACGATCATGCCGTTCGACTTCGGCGGCGGCTCCGACATGTACGGCAACACCGTCAACGCCGCCGAGGGCCTGAAGGCCAAGCTCAAGTCGGCCTTCGGCTGGGACGATGCCACCGCGTACTCCCACATCGGCATCTCCGGCATGAACGGCCTGTCCGACCAGCAGGAGACGACGACCCCGGCGATCTGGACCCAGATCCGCGACTGGGCCAACTCCCATCACATCGCCCGTCTCGCCTTCTGGTCCGTCAACCGCGACCGGCCCTGCGCGGGCGGCGGCGTGGTGAGCAACTGCTCCGGCATCAGCCAGAACAACTGGCAGTTCACCTCGATCACGTCCGGGTTCACCGGCTGAGCTACGGCAGCACCCCTGACGT
>NZ_JBHYKH010000132.1:11345-19189 GCF_042741275.1 Streptomyces sp. NPDC058964 | reverse complement strand
ACGGGGGCGCCGCGGGTGCGGGGCCCGGCGCCCGGGCGGTTAAGGGCGGGCCCGCCCCCTTCCGTACTCCCCCGTTTCTCCCGGTGCCCCCGTGCTTGCCCGCACGGTCTCCCGTGCGGTCCCCCGTCGGAACCCGTTGCGGTCTTCCCCCGGGTCCCCTTGCATTCCCCCCGTGCCTCGCTTCCGCCGACGGATCGGCGGAAGGAGCGGCCAAGGGCGCGGTTCCCGTTCCGCCGCCCCGTGTCGGCGGTGCCGGGGGTCGCGCCCCTTTCCGTGTCTCCACTGTCCCGTCCGCGCGGGTCGGCCCCCATCCGCGCGCGTACTCATCTCACTCACTGGGTACGGATACTCAGCCGTCCGCGCTCATGCCCAGGACGTACCGGTTCGGACTGGTTACGATCGCCTCCGTGTCCGTACTCCCCCTCGTCTTCACCAGCGGCTGGGCGAGCGGCGTCAACGCCTATGCCGTGGTGCTTCTGCTCGGTCTCTTCGGTGCGGCGGGAGTGAGCGACGACGTGCCCGAGACGCTGCAGCGCCCCGAGGTCCTCGCCGTGGCGGGCGCGCTGTTCCTGTGCGAGGCGGTCGCCGACAAGATCCCGTACGTCGATTCGATGTGGGACTCCGTGCACACCGTGGTCCGGCCGCTGGCGGGTGCCTGGGTCGGGGCGCTGCTCGCCGGGCAGAGCGGCTCCCTGTCCGATGCGGCGGCGGGCCTGGTCGGCGGTTCGACGGCGCTCGCCAGTCACACGGTCAAGGCCGGCACCCGCATGGCGATCAACGCCTCGCCGGAGCCCCTCAGCAATGTGGTCATGAGCCTGGCCGAGGATTTCGGGGTGGCCGGCATCGTGACGTTCGCGATGTTCCATCCCGAGGCGGCCGCCGTCATCGCGGCGGTACTGCTGGCCGCCGGACTGACCGTGCTGTACTTCCTGGTCTCGCGGATCCGCCGCTTCCTGCGGCGCAGGGCCCAGCGCCGGGAGGAACGGCGGCTGGCCGGGCAGGTGGAACGGCCGCCGGACTGACCGCCCGGGGCATCGGCTGTCGGTGGTGGTCGATAAAGTCGCAGGCATGGCACGGATTGCGGTGATCGGCGCCGGGATGGGCGCGATGACGGCCGCCGCCCGGCTGGCCGTCGCGGGCCACCGGGTGGTGGTGTACGAGCGCACGGACACGTACGGCGGAGCGGTGCGCCGGTTCGAGCGGGACGGGTTCCGCTTCGACACCGGTCCCGGGCTGCTGCCCCTGCCCGCCGTCTACCGCGACCTGTTCGTCAAGACCGGCAAGGAGCCGCTGGAGGCGTGCGTCGAGCTGACGCAGGTCGACCCTTCGTCGCGGCACGTGTTCGCGGACGGCACGGAGGTCTCCCTGCCGAACGCCTCGCGCGCGGGTGTCGTCTCGGCCCTGGACGAGGCGCTCGGCTCCGGTACGGGACAACGCTGGGGCGACTTCCTCGTACGGGCCCGGGAGGCCTGGGACCGCACCCGCCGGCCCCTGCTGGAGGAGCCGCTGTGGCCCAACTGGTCGGTGCTGGCGGACCGTGAGCCGTATCCGTCCGTCCCGCACAAGCGCCTGCTGCGCACCCGCCGGGCCGGCACGCTGGCCGAGGTCGGCGCGTGGGAGCTGCGCGACCCGCGCCTCGCGGCGCTGCTGGAGAGCCACGCGCTCGCGTACGGCCTCGACCCGCGGGTCGTTCCCGCCAGCGCGGCCGTGCTGCCGTACATGGAGCACGCCTTCGGCATCTGGTACGTCCGCGGCGGCATGCGGGAGCTGGCCCGCGCGGTGTACGAGCGGTGCCTGGCCCGCAGGGTCGAGTTCGTCTTCGGCGCCGAGGTCACCGGGATCCTGGAGAAGGACGGGCGGGCGGCCGGGGTGGAACTCGCCGACGGCAAGGTGGCCGAGGCGGACCACGTGGTGGCGGACGTGGATCCGGTACGGCTGCGGGGGCTGACGGGGCATCCGCTCGACGGGGACGGTGACGTACGCGCCGGGACGGCGGCTCCGCGGCCCGGACGGTTCACCGTGCTGCTGGCCCTGCGCGGCGCTCGCGAGGCCGGTGCCGCGCACCGCACCGTCGTGCACGCCCCGGACCGGGACGCCGAGCTGGACCGTCTGGCCTCTGCGGGCACCGGGCCGGTGCGGCCCACGGTGACCGTGCTGCGGCCCGACGACCCGGCCCTGCGACCGGACGGTGCGCACGAGTCGGTGGTCGTGTCCGCGGTGGCTCCGGCGGATGCCGACCGCATGCCGGACGCGGCGGCCGAGCGCTTCGCCGACCTCCTGGTGGCGGCCGCGGAGGCCGCCGTTCCCGGGCTGGCCGAGCGGCTCGTCTGGCGCGAGGTGCGTACGCCCGGCCGGAGCGCGGACGAGACGGGCGCCGGGTCAGGTGCCGTGCCCGCCCCCGCGCTCGCCGCAGGCGGGGGCCGCTACCTGCATCCGGGGAACACCACGCGGCTGCCGGGCCTGTACCGGGTGGGCGGCTGGTCGCACCCCGGCGGCGGGCTTCCCCACGCGGGAATGTCGGGCGCGCTGGTCGCGGGACTGATCGTGGAGGGACCGGGGTTCCGGGGCTCCCAGTGAGCCCCCGGCCGGCGGCCGGACCGTCGATCGCCGGATTCAGAAACGGTACTGCTCGTCGAACCCGTTGCCGGGCTGCTGCCCGTTGCCCTGGTACGGGTACTGCTGCTCCTGCGGGAGCTCGCCGCCGTACGTCTCGTCGGTGCGCTGCTGCGGGACCCAGACGCCGCCGGCCGGGGTCTGACCGTAGTTGCCCGCGGCGTACTGGTCCTGGCCGTAGGCCTGCTGGCCGTACTGCTCGCCGCCGTAACCATCGCCGTACGAGGCGCCGCCGCCGTAGGTCTGGGTGCCGATGTACGGGTCGGAGTAGTTGGCGTACTGCTGCTGCCCGCCGGTGTCATAGCCGTACTGCTGCTGGCCGTAGCCGGAGTAGTCGTACGCGTAGCTCTGGTCGGTGCCCTGCCCGGCCGTCGAGTAGTTCTGGTCCTGGGGCTGACCGGCGGTGGCGTAGGCGCGGTCCCCGTATATGCCGTAGGAGCCCGTGTCCTCCGGGAGGGGCTGCGGCTCGTAGACGGCGGTCGCCTCGGCGGCGGTGGGCTCGGCGGAGCGGACCGGCGTGAACACGTCGTCGCGGTCGTAGTCGTCGCCGTACGCGGAGACGCTGTCGCGGCCGTAGGCGTCGTCGCGGCCGTCCTGCTCGTCGTAGTCGCCGTCGGCCGCCTCCAGGTCGGACACCTCGAGGCTGGGGTCGTGACTGTCCGCCTTGCCGCGGCGGCGCTTGGAGCCGCCCGCGTCGCCTTCGGGGCGCTTGACGGCCCAGCCCGCGACGAAGCCGCGGCGGAACGACAACGTGACGTAGGTCTGGCCGATCGTGAAGGCCGCCGCGCCCAGACCGATGACGACGACCGAATGCATCAGGACACCGAGCACGACGCCGAGAAAGCCACCGAAGGCGATCAGTCGCCAGCGCAGACGCGCCTTGTACTGCAGCAGCACCTCACCGAGCAACCACAGCGCGACGATGCCGAACGCGATGTAGAGGACCGTCCAGCCCATGTACGCCCCTCTCCCAGTGACCGCTACGCAGTGTGTCGTATACCCGTGCGGCCGGTCTAGGCCTGCGGTGGATGGTGCAGACCCAGGTTTTCGTAGATTTCCAGCGGAGCCGTGGAGTTGTTGAGCGTGATGAAGTGCAGACCGGGCACTCCCTCGGCCAGCAGCCGTGCGCAGAACTCCGTGGCGAATTCGATGCCAATGGAGCGTACCGCCGCCGGATCGTCTTTCGCTGTGAGGATCCGCTCTTTCAGGGCGTCCGGGAAGTGGGCGTTGCTGAGCTTGGGCAGCCGTTCCAGCATCTTCACGCTGGTGACCGGCAGGACCTCGGGGATGACCGGGGTCTCGCAGCCCGCGGCCGCGACCCTGTCGCGCAGGCGCAGATACGACTCCGGCTGGAAGAACATCTGCGTGATGGCGTAGTCGGCGCCCGCACGGCACTTGTCGACGAAGTGCTCGACGTCCGTGTCCCAGTCGGCGGAGCGCGGGTGCATCTCCGGGAAGGCGGCGACACCCACGCAGAAGTCGCCCGACTCCTTGATGAGCCGGACGAGTTCGGCCGCGTAGGTCAGTCCCTGGGGGTGCGGCACCCATTCGCCCATCGGGTCGCCCGGCGGGTCTCCGCGCACCGCGAGCATGTTCCGGATCCCGGCGTCCGCGTACTGGCCGATGATGTTGCGCAGTTCCGCGATGGAATGGTCGACCGCGGTGAGGTGGGCGACCGGGGTGAGAGTCGTGTCGACGACGATCTGCTGGGTCTCCTTGACCGTCGTCGCCCGGGTGGAGCCGCCGGCACCGTACGTCACGGAGACGAAGTCGGGAGCGGCCGCCTCGACCCTGCGGAGCGCGTTCCACAGGCTCCGCTCGCCCTTGGGGGTCTTCGGCGCGTAGAACTCGAACGAGTACGTCGTCTTGCCGGTACCGAGGATGTCGCGCACGGTGCGTGCGCGATCCGTCCTGGTCGATGCGGTTCCGAGGGCCATACCCGCAGGTTAGTCAGGGGTGGCCGGAGGCCCAACCGAGCACCGGCAATTTGCTCGTTTTGTCGGGTTTCTGTCCACCCCTTGGACAGGAGCCGTACGACGGCGGGTCACCGGGCACGCGGGAACCCGCCGGGAACACGGACGGTGACGGCGGCTAGACCTGCCGCAGCCGCTTGCGGAACTCCGCCGCGGCCGCTCCCGGGTCGTCCGCCTCCGTGATCGCGCGGACGACGACCACCCGGCGCGCGCCCGCCTCCAGCACCTCGTCGAGGTTGCCGAGGTCGATGCCGCCGATGGCGAACCACGGCCGGCCGGTGCCGAGGGCGGCGGTGTGGCGGACCAGGCCCAGGCCGGGGGCGTGGCGGCCGGGCTTGGTGGGGGTCGGCCAGCAGGGGCCCGTGCAGAAGTAGTCCACGCCCTCCTGGACGGCGGCCGCGGCGGCCTCCGCCTCGGCGTGCGTGGAGCGGCCGATGAGTACGTCGTCGCCGAGGAGGGCCCGGGCCGCGGGCACCGGGAGGTCGCCCTGGCCCAGATGGAGCACGTCGGAACGGGCGGCGTGGGCGACGTCCGCGCGGTCGTTGACGGCGAGCAGCTTGCCGTGCCGTGCACAGGCCTCGGCGAACACCTCGAGGTGCTCCAGTTCCTCGGCCGCCTCCATGCCCTTGTCCCGCAACTGCACGATGTCGACCCCGCCGGCCAGCACCGCGTCCAGGAAGTCGGCGAGGTCGCCCTGGCGCTTTCGGGCGTCGGTGCAGAGATAGACACGGGCGTCGGCGAGGAGGGTGCGCGCGGTGGTGGTGTCGGACATGGGATGGGTCCCCCGGCTCGTTCGATGCGATGCGATGACGGTGCCTGCGGCCGGCAGGGCTCCGGCGCGCCGGCGCACCGCTGAAACCGAACCCGGCACGCCGGCCCACGGCTCATCGGCACGGTCCCGCCCCTGCGCCCCGGACCTTACCCGGACGGTTCAGCCGGCAGACCCCGGCCCCGGAGCTGCCGTACCGGCCTGGCAGGTCACACACCCGCCGAACCACCGGCGCACACGGGCCGCCGGAACCGAACCCGGCACGCCGGCCCACGGCTCATCCGGACGTGGCACGCCACACCGGAGTCGGCGCCCGCTTCATGCGGGACTGTCCTCGGCAACGGCCCCCGCGGTGCTGCACCGGGCCCGGGAGCCGTTGCGTCGGTTCGGTGTGTTTCGGGTTCAGACGGCGAGCGCCTGGGCGCGCCGCTTCACCTCCGTGCCCCGGTTCTCGCTCAGGGCCTGGGCGGGGGTGCCGGGCAGGGAGGGGTCGGGAGTGAAGAGCCATTCCAGCATCTCTTCGTCCGTGAAGCCGTCGTCCCGCAGGAGCGTCAGGGTCCCGGCCAGGCCCTTGACGACCTTGTCCCCGTCGATGAAGGCGGCGGGGACGTGCAGCGCGCGGTTCTCGCCACGGCGTACGGCGATGAGCTGGCCCTCCTTGACCAGCTGCCGCACACGTGTCACCTCGACGCCGAGTTGTTCGGCGATGTCGGGCAGCGTGAGCCAGGCGGGGACGAGAGCATCGGTCTTTGCGTCAATCTCGGTCACGGAAACAGCCTGCCATCCCGGACTGACAGTCGGAAGCCGGGCCCGTCCGAGCTGGGCGTTTTCACTACCGTGCCGTGGCCTCCTTCAGCGGCCGCGCCGGATCCGCCAGGATCTCCCGGTCCACCGGCGTGCCCGCCTCGATCAGCCGCCGCCCCTGCGCCAGGTCGCGCGGCCTGCCCACCGCCAGCAGGGCGACCAGCCGGTCCTCCCGCAGCCAGCAGACGGTCCAGGCGGGCCCGACCGGGTCACCACGCCACAGCAGCCGGTCGGCCGAGGCGTGATGGCCGGCGTACTGGACGAAGCGGCCGAACTGCTCGGACCAGAAGTACGGGACCGGGTCGTAGACGGCCGGGGCCTCGCCGACGATGTTGGCGGCCACGGTGCGCGGGCCCTGGAGGGCGTTGTCCCAGTGGTGGACGAGCAGCCGCTCGCCGTACCGGGCCGAGGGGAAGGAGGCGCAGTCGCCGACCGCGTACACGTCGGGGACGGAGGCGCGCAGACGGTCGTCGGCCACGATCTCGCCGTGCGCGCCGAGCTCGATGCCCGAACCGGAGAGCCAGTCGGTGGCGGGGCGCGCGCCGATGCCGACCACGACGGCGCCCGCGGGCAGCCGCGCGCCGTCGTCGAGCACCACCGCGCCCGGCTCGACCCGCACCACGCGCGCGTGGGTGCGCAGAGTGGCACCGCTGTCGGCGTACCAGGCGGCCATCGGCGCGGCCACCTCGGCCGGGAGCGCTCCCGCCAGCGGGCGGTCGGCGGCCTCGACGACCGTCACCGCGCAGCCCGCCTCACGTGCCGCCGTGGCGAACTCGGCACCGATCCAGCCCGCGCCGACGACCACGATGTCGTGCTGCCGGGAGAGCACCGGCCGCAGCCGCTCCGCGTCGTCCAGGGTGCGCAGCAGATGGACGCCGGGGACGCCCTCGGTGCCGGGCAGCCGGACCGGTTCGGCGCCGGTCGCGAGAACCAGGACGTCGTACGCAACGGGCCCGGACTCGGTGTCCAGTTCGCGGTCGGCGGTGCGCACGCCCAACGCCTCACGGCCCAGGGTGAGTTCGATGCCGAGCGACTCGAAGTCGACCTCGAAGGCCGAACCCTCGGCCTTGCCGAGCAGCACGGCCTTGGACAACGGCGGGCGGTCGTACGGCTGGTGCGGCTCCGCGCCGATCACCGTGACGGCGCCGGTGAAGCCCTGTTCCCGCAGGGCGACCGCGGTCTGCACCCCGGCCATGCCCGCGCCGACGACGACCACGCGCCGCGCCCCTGACGTGCCCCGCTGCTGCGTCTGCTCGCTCACCCGATCACCATAGACAACTGACGAACCGTCAGTCAGGGGGCGTGCTGAGTGAGCTGTTCCACAACGCTCGTTCCGCTGCCCGGCTGCGACTCCCACTCCCAGGTCTCCTCCAGGCGCACCCGGCCGTCCGGCAGCTCGACGACCGTCGACACGCAGTGCCCGGCAGAGGTGGTGCCGTCGTGCTTGAGCTGCACGTACCGGAAGTCCAGCCGGTCGCCCTCACGCGTGCCCACGAGATGCCCGCGCACCACGTCACCACCCGCGTACTCGGCCCAGATCTCGCCGTCCTTCTCGTGGTAGGCGAACCGGGTCCGGGTACCGACCTGACCCGGGGCCTGGTCGGCGACGGGGGCGAGGGTCAGACCGTCGAGCGAGCGGGCCATGGGCGGAGGCTCCCTTACAAGGTCGAAGCTCTGCGGGCTAG
>NZ_JBHYKH010000132.1:0-11335 GCF_042741275.1 Streptomyces sp. NPDC058964 | reverse complement strand
CCTGACCGGGCGCCTGGTCGGCGACGGGGGCGAGGACAAAACCGTCGAGTGAACGGGCCACGGGCGAGGCTCCCTTACGAGTGCGATGTGCTGCGGGCTAGGGTGGCCAACGTAAGGCACTCGCGGGAGCCCGGACGCACCGGGCTGAGAGGGAGGCTGGCGGCCTCCGACCGTACGAACCTGATCCGGGTCATGCCGGCGAAGGGAGGGGCTGGACGCCCATGTCGTCACGTACGTCAGACGTCCTCGTCATCGGGGGCGGGATCATCGGCCTGGTCACGGCCTGGCGGTCCGCGCAACGCGGGTTCACCACGGCCGTGGTGGACCCCGAGCCGGGCGGCGGTGCCGCGCGGGTGGCGGCCGGCATGCTGGCCGCGGTCACGGAACTGCACTACGGCGAGGAGACCCTGCTCGGTCTGAACCTCGCCTCCGCGCGCCGCTACCCGGACTTCGCCGCCGAGCTCACCGAGCTGACCGGCCACGACCTCGGCTACCGCCGCTGCGGCACGCTCGCCGTCGCGCTGGACGCCGACGACCGCGCCCACCTGCGCGAGCTGCACGCCCTGCAGCAGCGGTCGGGCCTGGAGTCCGAGTGGCTGTCGGGGCGGGAGTGCCGGCGCCTGGAGCCGATGCTCGCGCCCGGGGTGCGCGGGGGGCTGCGGGTCGACGGCGACCACCAGATCGATCCGCGGCGACTGGCGGACGCGCTGGTGGCCGCGTGCGAGCGGGTGGGGGTGGTGTTCCACCGCACCTGGGCGGACCGGCTGTCCGTCGTGCGCGAGCGGGCCGCCGGGGTCGTCACCGCCGGGGGCGACGCGCTGGACGCGGGCCGGGTGGTGCTCGCGGCCGGGAGTCTGAGCGGGCGGCTCGCGGGCGTGCCGGACGACGCGCTGCCACCGGTGCGGCCCGTGAAGGGGCAGGTGGTGCGGCTGAAGGTGCCTGAGCGGTACGCCCCCTTCCTCAGCCGTACCGTGCGGGCCGTGGTACGCGGCGGCCATGTCTATCTGGTCCCGCGGGAGAACGGCGAGCTGGTCGTGGGAGCGACCAGCGAGGAGCTGGGCTGGGACACGACGGTGACCGCGGGTGGGGTGTACGAGCTGCTGCGGGACGCCCACGAGCTGGTGCCCGGGATCACCGAGCTGCCGCTGACGGAGACCCGGGCGGGGCTGCGCCCCTGCTCCCCCGACAACGCGCCGCTGCTCGGCCCGACCGGGCTCGACGGACTGCTGCTGGCCACCGGGCACTATCGCAACGGCGTACTGCTGACACCGGTCACCGGCGATGTCATGGCCCATGTCCTGGCCACCGGGGAGCTCCCCGACCTGGCCCGTCCCTTCACGCCGAAGCGGTTCGGCGCCGCGCTCGCCGTCCCCTCCGTCCAGGTCCCCTCGGAGCAGCCCGCATGAACATCTCGGTCAACGGGGAGCGCCGGGAGATCGCGCCCGGCACGGCTCTCGACACTCTCGTGAAGTCCCTGACCGCGGCGCCGAGCGGGGTGGCCGCCGCGCTCAACGAAACCGTCGTCCCGCGCGGGCAGTGGTCCGCCACGGCCCTCTCCGAGGGCGACCGCGTCGAAGTCCTCACCGCGGTGCAGGGAGGCTGACCCATGGCAGACGATCCCCTGGTCCTCGGCGGTACGGCCCTCTCGTCCCGGCTGATCATGGGTACGGGCGGTGCGCCCAGCCTGGACGTGCTGGAGCGGGCGCTGGTCGCCTCCGGCACGGAGCTGACGACGGTGGCGATGCGGCGGGTCGATCCCGGTGTGCACGGTTCCGTGCTGTCGGTGCTGGAGCGGCTCGGCATCCGGGTGCTGCCGAACACGGCGGGCTGCTTCACCGCGGGCGAGGCCGTGCTGACGGCCCGGCTGGCGCGGGAGGCGCTGGGCACCGATCTGATCAAACTGGAGGTCATCGCCGACGAGCGGACGCTGCTGCCGGACCCGATCGAGCTGCTGGACGCGGCGGAGACACTGGTGGACGACGGTTTCACGGTCCTGCCGTACACCAACGACGACCCCGTGCTGGCCCGGAAGCTGGAGGACGTCGGCTGTGCGGCGGTGATGCCGCTGGGCTCGCCGATCGGCTCCGGGCTCGGCATCCGCAACCCGCACAACTTCCGGCTGATCGTCGAGCACGCGCGCGTGCCGGTGATCCTGGACGCGGGGGCGGGCACGGCCTCGGACGCGGCGCTGGCGATGGAGCTGGGGTGCGCGGGTGTGATGCTCGCCTCGGCGGTGACCCGGGCCCAGGAGCCGGTGCTGATGGCGGAGGCGATGAGGCACGCGGTGGAGGCGGGGCGGCTGGCGCGGAAGGCGGGACGCATCCCGCCCCGGCACTTCGCCGAGGCCTCCTCGCCCATGGACGGCCGCGCGCAACTGGACCCCGAGCGCCCCGCTTTCTAGTCGCACAACAGTCACAGCTCTGCTGCATTCCGTCCCCGGAACGGCGTAACCTCCGGCGCTGTCGGTCGCGGCTCGTACACTCACCTGCGTGGATACGACCCTTCAGGACCCTCTCGTCGGGCAGGTGCTCGACGGCCGCTATCGCGTCGACGCGAGGATCGCGGTCGGCGGGATGGCCACGGTCTACCGGGCCCTGGACACCCGCCTGGACCGGGTGCTCGCGCTCAAGGTGATGCATCCGACGCTGGCGGCCGACGGGTCGTTCGTGGAGCGGTTCATCCGTGAGGCGAAGTCCGTCGCCCGGCTGGCGCACCCCAACGTCGTGCAGGTCTTCGACCAGGGCACCGACGGGTCGTACGTGTACCTCGCCATGGAGTACGTCGCCGGGTGCACCCTGCGCGACGTGCTGCGCGAGCGGGGCGCGCTGCAGCCGCGTGCCGCGCTGGACATCCTGGAGCCGGTGCTCGCCGCGCTCGGCGCCGCGCACCGCGCCGGGTTCGTGCACCGGGACATGAAGCCCGAGAACGTGCTGATAGGGGACGACGGGCGGGTCAAGGTCGCCGACTTCGGTCTGGTGCGGTCCGTGGACACCGTGACCAGCACCACCGGTGCCGTCCTCGGCACCGTCTCCTACCTGGCCCCGGAACAGATCGAGCACGGCACCGCGGACCCGCGCGTCGACGTGTACGCCTGCGGTGTCGTCCTGTACGAGATGCTGACCGGCGAGAAGCCGCACGAGGGCGACTCGCCGGCCGCGGTGCTCTACAAGCACCTCCACGAGGACGTGCCGCCGCCGTCGGCCGTCGTGCCCGGGCTGCCGTACGAGCTGGACGAGCTGGTGGCGGCGGCCACCGCGCGCGCCACGGACATCCGTCCCTACGACGCCGTGGCGCTGCTGGGCCGGGTCCGGGACGCCCGCGCGGGACTCAGCGACGAGCAGCTGGACGCGGTGCCGCCGCAGGCGGTCTCGGCCGCGCACGACATCGCCGAGGACCGTACGAGCGTGATCCCGCGCTCGCTGACCGTGCCCCGGCTGCTGCCCGTCAACGAGGACGACGAGGCGGCGGGCGCCGTCAGCCGCACCAGCCGGCTGGAGGCCTCGCCCGTGCCGTCCGGTCCGCGGCCGCCGGCCCGGCCCCGGCGCGTGATCGTGACGATCGTCGCCGCCGTGCTGCTGGTCCTCGGTGTCGGTGCCGGTGTCTGGTACATCAACTCCGGTCAGTTCACCGAGGTCCCGCCGCTGCTGGCGAAGACCGAGGCGCAGGCGAGGCACCGGCTGGACGAGGCCGGGCTCGACGTGAAGCGGGTCAAGTACGAGTTCAGCGACACGGTCAGGCGCGGCACGGTCATCCGCACCGACCCCGCGTCCGGCGCCCGCATCCGCAGCAACGACTCCGTGACGCTCACGATCTCCCGCGGACCCGACGTGGTGCGGGTGCCGGACCTCGAGGGCAAGCCGCTGGCCGCGGCGCAGGCCCGGCTGAAGTCGGACGGGCTGGAGCCGGGCATGGTGACCCGTGAGTTCAGCGACAGCGTCCCCCGGGGCAGTGTGATCAGCACCGACCCCACGGCCGGCACCAGGAGGCACGCGGGCTCGGCCATCGCGCTCGTGGTCAGCAAGGGCAGCCCGGTCGACGTCCCGGACGTCACCGGCGACGACCCGGCCGACGCGAGGCAGGAGCTGGAGGACGCCGGTCTCAAGGTGGAGGTCTCCTCGCAGCAGGTGAACTCCGAGTACGACAAGGGCCAGGTGGCCAGGCAGACCCCGGCGGGCGACAGCCAGGCCGCCGAGGGCGACACGGTGACGCTGACGATCTCCAAGGGTCCGCAGATGGTCGAGGTCCCGGACGTGGTCGGGGACAGCGTCGACGACGCGCACAAGGCGCTGGAGGGCGCCGGCTTCAAGGTCGACGAGGACCGCGGGCTGCTCGGGCTGTTCGGGGACACGGTGAAGAAGCAGTCGGTCGAGGGCGGCGGGACGGCGCCCAAGGGTTCGACGATCACGATCACCATCCGCTGACGGGAGGCAGGCGCGAGCACGCCGACGGGAGCGCTCCGGGGGCATGACACCCTGAACGGGTGAGCAGTCAGCATTCCGGTGCCGCCCCCGGCACCTCCCGCAACCCCGTCGGCGGTCATGTCCCCGTGGCCGGCGGCCTGCACTCCGTCGGTCTGTCGTACGCCCGTGACCTGAAGGCCGAGACCGTGCAGGTCTTCGTCGCCAACCCGCGCGGCTGGGCCACTCCCCCCGGCAGCCCTCGGCAGGACGAGGCGTTCCGGGCGGCGTGCGCCGAGGAGTCGATCCCCGCGTATGTGCACGCCCCGTACCTGATCAACTTCGGCTCGCACACCGAGCCGACGGTCGAGAGGTCGGTGGAGTCGCTGCGGCACTCGCTGCGGCGCGGCCGGGAGATCGGCGCACTGGGTGTCGTCGTGCACACGGGAAGCGCGACCGGGGGCCGGGAGCGGGCCGTGGCGCTGAAGCAGGTGCGGGAGCACATGCTGCCGCTGCTGGACGAGCTCACCCATGACGACGACCCGTTCCTGCTGCTCGAGTCGACCGCCGGGCAGGGCTCCTCGCTCTGCTCCCGTACCTGGGACTTCGGGCCCTACTTCGAGGCGCTGGACGCGCATCCGAAGCTGGGCGTGTGCCTGGACACCTGTCACATCTTCGCCGCCGGACACGACCTGACCGGCCCGGACGGCATGCACCGGACGCTCGACCTGCTGGTCGGCACGGTCGGCGAGGGCCGGCTGAAGCTGATCCACGCCAACGACTCCAAGGACGTGGCCGGCGCGCACAAGGACCGCCACGAGAACATCGGCTCCGGGCACATCGGCGAGGACCCGTTCCGGGCCCTGATGACGCATCCCGCGACCGAGGGGGTGCCGCTGATCATCGAGACGCCGGGCGGCAAGGAGGGACACGCGGCGGACGTGGAGCGGCTGAAGAAACTGCGCGACGGTTAGTCCCGCGGCCGTCCCGGAATACCCCTGGGGGGTATACGGTTCCCACTGTACGCAGGAGCCGTGACTCGACATTGGGGGATCCATGCAGCACGAGGCGCACGCACACGCGGACACGCATACGCACGCCCACCACCAGCCGGCCGCGGCCGGCTGGTCCATGGCCGCCCGGGCCACCCTGCACTGCCTCACCGGCTGTGCCATCGGCGAGGTGCTCGGCATGGTCGTGGGTACGGCGCTCGGGTGGGGGAACCTGCCGACGACGATCCTGGCGATCGCGCTGGCCTTCTTCTTCGGCTACTCGCTCACCCTGCGCGGGGTGCTGAAGGCGGGCGTCGACCTCCGCACCGCATTCCGGGTGGCACTGGCCGCGGACACCCTGTCCATCGCGGTGATGGAGCTGATCGACAACGGCGTGATCGCGCTGTGGCCCGACGCGATGGACGCACAGCTGGACGACCCGCTGTTCTGGGGCTCGCTGCTGATCTCGCTCGCGGTGGCCTTCGTGGTCACGACGCCGGTCAACAGGTGGACGATCGGCCGGGGCAAGGGACACGCGGTGGTGCACCGGTACCACCACTGACCGGCACGCCGGGAGAGGTCAGAGCTCGGGGCCGTCCCCGGGCCCCTCCTGGTAGGAGTAGCGCTGCTCCTTCCAGGGGTCGCCGATGTTGTGGTAGCCGCGCTCCTCCCAGAAGCCGCGGCGGTCGGCGGTCATGTACTCCACGCCGCGGACCCACTTGGGGCCCTTCCAGGCGTACAGGTGGGGCACGACGAGGCGGACCGGGAAGCCGTGCTCGGCGGTGAGGAGTTCACCGTCCTTGTGGGTGGCGAAGATCGTACGGTCGGAGGCGAAGTCCGACAGGCGCAGATTCGAGCTGAAGCCGTACTCCGCCCAGACCATCACATGGGTGACATTGGGGGCGGGCGGGGCGATCTCCAGGATCGCGCGGGCCGGGACGCCGCCCCATTCCGCGCCGAGCATGCTGTACTTCGTCACGCAGTGCAGATCGGCCACGACGGTGGTGTACGGCAGGGTCGTGAACTCCTCGTGGTTCCAGCAGTGCTTCTCGCCGTCGGCCGTGGCGCCGAAGACCCTGAACTCCCAGCGCTCGGACCGGAACTTGGGCACCGGACCGTAGTGCGTGACCGGCCAGCCACGCTGCAGCCGCTGTCCCGGCGGAAGCTCGGATCCTGCCGCTTCTCCAGATTCACGCTCCACCGGTCGACCCATGACTCCATCCTGACAGACCCGGAGCAGTGCACCTGACCAGCCGTACCCCGAAAAGGACAAGTAGCGCCAAGCATGCACGTACTTACTAAGTACGCACTTACTGGACGATCTTCGAAGCCGGTGCAATCATGCCGCCGCAACCTCCCCGTCCCCCCGTGTGGAAGGAGCCTCTGCGATGCAGGGCGACCCCGAGGTCATCGAATTCCTCAACGAGCAGCTCACCGGCGAGCTCACCGCGATCAACCAGTACTTCCTGCACGCCAAGATGCAGGAGAACTTCGGCTGGACGAAGCTCGCGAAGTACACGCGGCACGAGTCGTTCGACGAGATGAAGCACGCCGAGGTACTCACCGACCGCATCCTGTTCCTGGAAGGGCTGCCGAACTACCAGCGGCTGTTCCATGTGCGGGTCGGCCAGACCGTCCGGGAGATGTTCGAGGCGGACCGGGAGATCGAGGTGGAGGCGATCGACCGCCTCAAGCGCGGGATCAAGATGATGCGCGAGAAGGGTGACATCACGTCCGCGAACATCTTCGAGTCGATCCTGGAGGACGAGGAGCACCACATCGACTACCTGGACACCCAGCTCGACCTGCTGGAGAAGCTCGGCGAGGCGCTCTACATCGCGCAGGTGATCGAGCAGCCGGAGAGCTAGGCGGCCTCGTCCAGGTCGGACAGGATCGACTTGCCCTGATCGGCCGCCTCACGGCGCGGGCACGCGCCACGGCCGAGGATCGCCTGAATACGCCGTACACACGAACCGCAGTCGGTGCCCGCCTTGCAGGCCGAGGCGATCTGGCGCGGAGTGCACGCTCCGCCCTCCGCATGCTTCTTGACCTGCGTCTCGGTCACCCCGAAGCAGCTGCAGACGTACAAGCGGATTCACCTCCCGATGGGATCGTTCAGTCTTGCCGTCCCGATGATCGGTGAGGCTTACCTAACCTTACCCGCCACAGAGAACCCGCAAAAGTGCGTAAGGGCGCGGATCCCGTGTGATCCGCGCCCCACTGCTGCCACTGCCCCGGCTACTGGTCCCGGTACATCTCCGCCACCAGGAACGCCAGGTCCAGCGACTGGCTGCGGTTCAGGCGCGGGTCGCAGGCCGTCTCGTAGCGCTGGTGCAGGTCGTCGACGAAGATCTCGTCGCCGCCGCCCACGCACTCGGTGACGTCGTCACCGGTGAGCTCGACATGGATGCCGCCCGGGTGGGTGCCCAGCGCCTTGTGGACCTCGAAGAAGCCCTTGACCTCGTCGAGCACGTCGTCGAAGCGACGGGTCTTGTGTCCCGAGGCCGCTTCGAAGGTGTTGCCGTGCATCGGGTCGGTCACCCAGGCCACCACCGCGCCGGACGCCGTGACCTTCTCCACCAGCTCGGGGAGCCGGTCGCGGATCTTGTCGGCGCCCATGCGGACGATGAAGGTGAGGCGTCCCGGCTCGCGCTCGGGGTCGAGGCGGTCGATGTACTGCAGCGCCTCCTCGGCCGTCGTGGTCGGGCCGAGCTTGATGCCGATCGGGTTGCGGATCTTCGAGGCGAACTCGATGTGCGCGTGGTCCAGCTGCCGGGTGCGCTCGCCGATCCACACCATGTGCCCGGAGACGTCGTACAGCTGGCCGGTGCGGGAGTCGACCCTGGTCAGGGCGGACTCGTAGTCCAGCAGGAGCGCCTCGTGCGAGGAGTAGAACTCGACCGTCTTGAACTCCTCCGGGTCGGTGCCGCAGGCCCGCATGAAGTTCAGCGCGTTGTCGATCTCGCGGGCCAGCTGCTCGTAGCGCTGGCCGGACGGGGACGACCGCACGAAGTCCTGGTTCCATGCGTGCACCTGGCGCAGGTCGGCGTAGCCGCCGGTGGTGAAGGCGCGCACCAGGTTCAGCGTCGAGGCGGAGGCGTGGTACATCCGCTTCAGCCGCTCGGGGTCCGGGATCCGGCTCGCCTCGGTGAAGTCGAAGCCGTTGACGGAGTCGCCCCGGTACACCGGGAGGGTGACACCGTCGCGGGTCTCGGTCGGCTTGGAGCGCGGCTTGGAGTACTGGCCGGCGATACGGCCGACCTTCACCACGGGCACGGACGCGGCGTACGTCAGCACGGCGCCCATCTGGAGCAGGGTCTTGAGCTTGTTGCGGATGTGGTCGGCGGACACCGCGTCGAAGGCCTCGGCGCAGTCGCCGCCCTGAAGGAGGAACGCCTCGCCCTTGGCGACGGCCGCCATCCGGGCGCGCAGCTGGTCGCACTCGCCCGCGAAGACGAGCGGCGGATACGACTCGAGGTCCGCGATCACTGCGCGCAGAGCCTCGGTGTCGGGGTACTCGGGCTGCTGCGCCGCGGGCAGGTTTCGCCAGGTGTTGCCAGCGCTCGCGCTGGTCTTAGCGTTCACGGTCACGCACTCAACACTACGGGGTCGCGTCGGGTCGTCCTCGCACGGCTCGACAGGTGAGACGACCCCGCCTCACCTGTGGACACCCGGGCGATGGGGTAGGGTGCACGGCATGTTCGCGCTTTCGACCCAGAACTGGTGGTGGACCGCTCATCCGGCGGCCCACTGACTGCGCGTACGCAAGACTTCGCGAAGGCCGCCCGAGGGGCGGCCTTCGGCGTTCCCGGAGCCGTTCCTCACCGACATCGATACCGACATCGACGGAAGAGGAACCATGGACCTGGACCGGCTCCTGCACGACGACCGCCCCTTCGCCCTGCTGCGCCGCCGTACCCCCGGCCACGACGAGAACACGGTGGAGGTGTTCCTCGGCCCGGTCACCACGTGCGACCGGCTGGCCGACCTGCCCGGCGAGGGCCTCGCGCTCGTTCCCTTCCGCCAGATCCGCGAGCGCGGCTTCGACGTCCGTGACGACGGGACACCGCTGGCCGTGCTGGTCCCCGAGGAGACGCACACCCTGTCCCTGTCGGACGCCCTGACGCAGCTGCCGGCGCACGACGTGCGGGTCGAGGGCGGTGGCTTCGACGTCGATGACGAGGAGTACGGCGAGATCGTCGGCCGTGTGCTGCGCGACGAGATCGGACGGGGCGAGGGCGCGAACTTCGTCATCCGGCGGACGTACGCGGGCGGGATCCCCGGGTTCGGCCGCGCGGACGCCCTCGCGCTGTTCCGGCGGCTTCTGGAGGGCGAGCGCGGCGCGTACTGGACCTTCGTCGTCCACACCGGGCAGCGGACGCTGGTCGGGGCCAGCCCGGAGGTGCACGTCCGGATGTCGGGCGGCACGGTCGTGATGAACCCGATCAGCGGTACGTACCGCTACCCGGACGCGGGCCCGACCCCCGAGCACCTGCTGGACTTCCTCGCCGACGGCAAGGAGATCGAGGAGCTGTCGATGGTGGTCGACGAGGAGCTCAAGATGATGTGCACGGTCGGCGACATGGGCGGCGTGGTCGTCGGGCCGCGGCTGAAGGAGATGGCGCACCTCGCGCACACCGAGTACGAGCTGCGCGGGAGGTCCTCGCTGGACGTGCGGGAGGTGCTGAAGGAGACCATGTTCGCGGCGACCGTCACCGGCTCGCCGGTGCAGAACGCCTGCCGGGTCATCGAGCGGCACGAGGTCGGTGGCCGCGGCTACTACGCGGGCGCGCTCGCCCTGCTCGGCCGGGACTCCGGCGGCGCCCAGACCCTCGACTCCCCCATCCTCATCCGCACGGCCGACATCGACGCGGCCGGGCGGCTGCGCGTCCCGGTCGGTGCCACGCTCGTCCGGGGGTCGGACCCGGCGGGCGAGGTGGCGGAGACGCACGCCAAGGCGGCGGGTGTGCTGGCGGCCCTCGGCGTACGGCCGTCCCGGCCGCGGGAGGAGCACACGCGCGCCCGGCTGGCCGAGGACCCGCGGGTGCGGGCGGCGCTGGACGGGCGCCGGGCCTCGCTGGCGCCGTTCTGGCTGCGGATGCAGGAGCGGTCGCGGGACCTCGAGGGTCAGGCGCTCGTCGTCGACGGGGAGGACACCTTCACGGCGATGCTCGCACACGTGCTGCGGGCCGGCGGGCTGGAGGTGACGGTCCGGCGGTACGACGAGCCCGGCCTGCGGGAGACGGTGCTCGCGCACGAGGGCCCGGTCGTGCTGGGCCCCGGCCCCGGGGACCCGGCGGACCTGGCCGACCCGAAGATGCGCTTCCTGCGGGACCTCACCGCGGAGGTGATCCGGGGGCAGCGGCACGGCGTCCTCGGCGTCTGTCTGGGGCACGAGCTGATCGCGGCGGAGCTGGGGCTGGAGATCGTACGCAAGGAGGTCCCGTACCAGGGGGCGCAGACGACCGTCGACCTGTTCGGGCGGGCCGAGACCGTCGGCTTCTACAACAGCTTCGTCGCGCGCTGCGACGAGGAGGCCTCCCGCGAACTGGCCGCACACGGCATCGAGGTGAGCCGCGCCGGGAACGGTGAGGTGCACGCGCTGCGCGGGCCCGGTTTCGCCTCGGTGCAGTTCCACCCGGAGTCGGTGCTCACGCTGAACGGCCCGTCGATCGTCACGGAACTCCTGCGGGTGCCGCTGCTCCGGCAGCCCTGACCGGTCCGCAGCGGCGTTCACCGGCCCCGGATCCGGCCGAGGAACACCCCGGCTTCCTCGGTGACCGGGACACCGGCGGTGCAGGGCGTGCCGCTGCTCCGGCGGACCCGGCCGGTCCCGCGCGTGGGGCCGGTGCGTGCGAAACGCCCCCCCCGGGGCCCCGGGGGGGGGCCGGGGGGGGGGGGGCGGCGAACGAAACCCCCCCAGACAGGGTGTTGATGGGGGGCACC
>NZ_JBHYKH010000131.1:15336-19209 GCF_042741275.1 Streptomyces sp. NPDC058964 | reverse complement strand
CGTGGCGGTGCTGGGGCGGCCGTCCGGGCCCGGCTGATGCTCGTCCTCCGCGGAGCCACCGGAGCGTACGAGGACGACGGGCCGCTCGCTCTGCGCCACGACGCCGAGCCCGACCGAGCCGACCAGGAAGCCGGCCACGCCGCTCAGGCCCCTCGACCCGACGGCCATCGCGTCGGCGTCGGCGGACGCCGCCAGCAGCGCCGTCACCGGCGGCCGCTCGATCTGCTCCGAGGTGATCTCCAGATCCGGGTGAAGGGTCTGCAGCCGCTCGGTCGCCTCGCGCAGGACGCGCCCGCCCCAGTGCCGGTGCGCCGCATCACGCGGCTCCGGCTGGGCGTACGGCTGCCAGTCCCAGGCGTGCACCAGATGCAGCGGCAGATCCCTCAGCTCCGCTTCGCGCGCGGCCCACTCCGCGGCGGCCAGACTTTCGGGCGAGCCGTCCACTCCGACGGTCACGGTACGGGGCATGACGAGGACCTCCTCGAGACGAATGGGGCCTGTTGTGCGGCCCGTTGACACCGTGTCGGCGCAGGAGCTGGGCCGGCAGGGCCGAGTGGCCCGTGATCACGGGGGCGCAGGACCCCGACGACCTGGCGGGTGGCCCTGGCCACCCCGGCCGGCGGAGGCGGCATGCCGGCCGTGCCACTGGGTCCACGGTTCGTCTCACGGCGCCGTCACGACGCGGGCGAGCGGCAGCGACCACATCGGCGATCCCCTCGTCGGTGAACGACAAGGCGTCGTTCAGGCGCACGGGCAGAAGGGGATTTCCGCCTTCCCACGAACGGCATCCCCCGGATCGGCACCGCCCGGAACGGTCGGCGGTGCACCCGACGGCCGCCGTGAACCAGCACGAGGCCCGGTGGTCGTGGCCCTCGCCTGCTCACCCCCGCGTCCTGGCCGTATGAGGCCGCATGGCCCACAGGACGGGGCCGGTCAACCCTCCTCCGCAGCAGGACGGCAGCGCAGGGTTGACGGTACGGGGGGCGAACCGTGCGGAGGAGCCGTCATGCAGACCAGGGAAGTCGCCGCCACAGCCGTTCAGGCCCTGCCGGCCGGGCGGTGGCGCGCCGTCGCTCCACAACACCCAGCCCTGGCAATTCCGCCTGAACCCCGCTACCCGGTGCCATCGCCTGTGCAGGCAGTGGCGCTCCGTTCGTCAGCCCCAGTACTCCGGATCCACTCCGGACTCGGACCAGTCGTCGACGCATCCGCGCAGATCATGTCCTCGGCTTCGTGGCAGGTCGTTCGTGGACCATGGCGCCTCCGGCTGCCGAACGTGGCCGTTGGCCTGCCGAATCCCTGGCGGGCAGCCTCAGAAGCCGGCCGCTTACCGGCGGTGCATGGTCTCCAGGGCTGCTGCCAGCACGTGCGGGTCGTGGTGGCCCTTGTAGACGGCGGGCGGTTGCGTGTCGAGGTTGAGGAGCTGGGACACCGCCGTCCAGGCGGTGCGCACCGAGTACTCGACGGTGAAGACGACGTCGTCGGGCACCTCCGCGAACTGCCCGATGAAGGCCAGGTTCACCGACCCTTCCGGCACGACCTTCGGCCGGTCCTCCCGGCGCCGGACCAGGAACTGGCTGGTGATGTACGGCATCACGCAGGGCAGGACGGTCGACGTCTCCCGCACCCGGGCCGCGACCTCCTCGTCGAGGCGCAGGTGGTGCAGGACCTCGTCGAGGATCTCCGCGCCCGAGCACTCGGTCATGGGTTTGCCGGCGTGGTTGCCCGCGCGATCGGGGAAGAGGCCGTAACCCCACCAGACCCCGACGTCCTCGGGCTGGCCCTGGTAGACGGGCTGGCGCTGGGCGACGATGGTCAGCAGCCAGTTGGAGTCGGTGAAGGTCATCAGGCCGCCCTTGCCGGCCGGGCGCCCGCTGAACTTCTCCAGTGCCGCGAGGAAGGCCGGGTCCTTGGCGGTGACGGTGAACGACTCCCACTTCGACTCCTTGACGTGCTTGTCGAAGGCGTCCGGGTTGCCGAAGTCCTCGCGCCCCCGGGCCACCCGGTGCCACAGCAGCCATGCGTCCGAACGCTCGGGGGCCGGCGGGGGTGCCGTGGTGTGCGAGCCGAGGCTGGAGGCGTCGGTCATCGAGCCGTTGGTGACGAAGACCAGGTCCTCGGGGGCGACGGCGATCTTCTCGTCGCGCCCGTCGCGCTTGAGGTAGATGGTCTCGACCGTGCCTGACCGGACCCCCGGTGTGAAGGCGAGGTCGGTGACGCGGCATCCGGTGTGCACGGTGACGCCCCGCTCGCGCAGCCATTGAGTCAGGGGCCGCACGATGGAGTCGTACTGGTTGTAGCGGGTGCGGTGGATGCCCGACATGGAGGCGAACTCGGGGAAGAGGTGGATGAACCGCCGCAGGTAGCGGCGGAACTCGATCGCGCTGTGCCAGGGCTGGAAGGCGAACGTGGTGCACCACATGAACCAGAAGTTCGTGGTGAAGAAGTGCTCGCCGAAGCAGTCCGTGATCCGCTTGCCGGCCAGGTGCCCCTCAGGGGCCGCCAGGCAGCGCACCAGGTCCAGCCGGTCGTGTTCGGAGAACCCCATCGAAGCGGTGTCGACGATCTTTCCTTCCCCGTCGACGAGGCGTGCGATGTCGTCCCAGGCGAAGTCCTCGTGCCCGGCCAGGATCTCCTGCGTCACCGACACCGAGGGGTCGTCGAGCGAGGGGATGGTGGACAGCAGGTCGTAGGTGCAGCGGAACTCCGCCTCGAACATGCGCCCGCCGCGCATGGTGTAGCCGACCTCCGGCGTGCCGCCCGCGTCCAGGCTGCCGCCGATGGTGCGCCGGCCTTCGAAGAGGTGGATGTCCGCTCCGTCGAACCCTCCGTCACGGATCAGGAACGTGGCCGCGGCCAGCGCCGCGACCCCGCTGCCCACCAGATACGCCTTCGCCATCACACCACTCCTCGTCCTTGCCCGCCGATCGGGACCAACGGCATCCACGGTTCCCCATGGACGCCATCCCGTCACTGGGCCGATGGTCACCGGCCCACGGCCCGCCCGGACTTGAAGCACGGACCCGCAACGGCGGATGTCCCGGGGGTGAGCGGCAGACGCGTTCGGGTGCCCGTGGGGGCGAGGCAGGGTTCAGCTGGCCGCCCGCTGTCGGGACCATCGGGTCTGGTGAGGGCCTTGTGGCCCTGACCGCGGGTGTGGCGGCGAACGAGGATCGATCTCGGATCAGGCGGATCAGTGCGATCCGCAGCGACCGCAACAAGGAGCGCAGTCATGTCCAGTCCCACCCGGAGCGGTTCAAGACCGGCTCCCACGGCGGCACTCGGCCTTCCCGCCGCGTCCGCCCTCGTGATCGGCAGCATCATCGGGACCGGCGTCTTCGCCCTCCCGTCGGCCCTCGCACCCTACGGGCCGAACTCGCTCGTGGCGTTCGTCGTCGTCACGCTGGGCGCGCTCGCGCTGGCCATGACCTTCGGGTCGCTGTCGAAGCGCGTACCGGCCAGCGGCGGGCCGTACGTCTACGCCCGTGAAGGCTTCGGGGAGTTCGCCGGGTTCCTCAACGCCTGGTCGTACTGGATCACCGCCTGGGCCGGGAACGCCGCGATCGTGGTGGCGTGGGTCGGCTACGTGGAGGTGTTCGTCAACACCGGGCACCGAAAATGGGTTTCGTGCTGATCACGCTGACCGGTCTGTGGATCCCCGCCGCGATCAACCTGACCGGGGTGCGGAACACCGGCGCCTTCCAGGTCGTCACCACGGTGCCGAAGTTCGTCCCGCTGGTCTTCATGGCCACCGTCGGGCTGCTGTTCATCGACCCGGACAACTTCGGCGCCTTCAACGCCAGCGGCCAGTCCACGCTCGGGGCGATCTCGGCCGCCGCGGCCATCGCCCTGTTCAGCTGCCTCGGCCTGGAG